>CALXMJ010000186.1 GCA_944389445.1 uncultured Victivallales bacterium
AGCAGACCAGACCCTCCGCCTCGGTGATCACCCAGTTCGAGGGCGTGCGGACACTGTTCTGAAGGTAATCCCCGTGCAGAGCCAGAATGTAGAGCCAGGTGACCAGCGACTCGCTCTTCAAGGCGGGATAGTCCAGCATCAGATCAATGGTCGCGCTGAGATTGCGTCCGCGCACGCCGCTGTTCAGGGAGTTCCAGATGGGAAGCGTTCCGGGCTGATAGTTGCGTTCGGCCATGTCGCACCACTGATCCAGATGACGGGCAGCGGCCTTTGCATAGACCTCGTTTCCGGTCATGCGCCAAGCTTCGGCAAGTTCCCGAATCAGTCCGATGCGGTTGTGCTGGGCGATCCAGTCCGCATTGCGGTCGTGGGAGCGGTTGGTGAGGTAATCGACCTTTTCGCCGAACTGTTCCACCGGATATCCGCTCAGATAGGAGGCGAAGCGATTCTGCACGGCGTCATCGACCCGTTTCTTTTTGGAGGGGGAAAGCGGAGTTCCGCGCCGGGTCATGACTCCGCCCACCGTCTGAACGCGCGGCGTGCGGGTCCGGAAATATTCGGCGGTCCGGCGGAGGCGCTCCTGCGGATCGGAAATCTTCTGAAGAGCCTTCAGCGGATGGCCCGCTTTCGCCTTTGAAAGAAGGAAATCGGCTTTTTCGACCGTGCTGAGAACCTTCGGCGGTTTGGTCCGGATCTGATCCAGCGCGGCGGAAGGAGCGGCCAGAATCGAGAGTCCGGCAACGGGGATGGTCGTCGGACCGTCCGCCGGATTTCCGTCGTGAATGATCTCGAGCGTGTTTTCGCCTTGCTTGAGTGCATCGGAGACATCGAGCACATACTCCCATGGAGGAGTTTTTCCATCGTTGAGCGCCTGCGGGAGAAGCAGGGCGGTATAGTGCTGGGTCTCGAAATTATACATCCGCTTGTGATATCCCCTCGCCCAGGAATTCGGCAGATAGAGCGGACGGTTCACCAGACGCGCCTTTCCGGAATCGGTCAGCAGACCGAGTTCCTTTCCGTTGAGCAGGAACGCCGGTGCATAGCGGTGTCCTTTCCGGGCCGGGTCCTTTGTCAGACGAATCGCTGTGAAGCGCAGAAGCGGCGTGTTGCCGTCGGGGATTTTCGGGACCGAAAACTTCACCGTTTCGCGCGGCAGTTTGTTCCAGAGAGTTTCGGAGGCGGCTTTGAGTTCAACGGTCCTGTTCAGCTTCCAGAGAGTCTCGCAGGAGGAGAGTTTTTCGCGGAAATCGGCACTCTCTTCCGCGAACACGGAAACGCAGCAGATCACAGTCAGAAGCGGGAAACGGTCATTCCAAAACATCATGATTCCTTTCTTTCTCCCCTCACGGGTGTTTCAATTCGAGAAGCGAAGAGCTGTAACAGCAGTCGTCTTCCGTAAAAAGATTAAAGTAGAGAGCGCTGGAAGCCCGCGGAATCCGGGCCTTCAGCGATCCGTTTTCCACCGGGACACTCTGACGATTCCAGCAGCGGTCCTGCCAGTATCCGGTCGCCCGGGTGAAATTGAGTTCAGCCTGACGGATTTTCCGGTCGCACTCCACCTGAACCGTCACCCACTCCCCCTCGCGACGGATTCCGGAGAGATTCGGGACCGGGAGTCCGGCGAGAACCGAATCGGCAAAATCAAAAATCGTCCTTTCCGTCCAGCACTGCGTCATCCCGTGCGGATACGCGACGCGGAGCGACAGCCGTTTTCCCGGATTCGGAACCGCATCCAGCGACTTCTGCAACGCATCCGGCGGAAACGCGAAATCGTTGCTTCCGGAAAAGAACAGCACCGGCAGATCCGCGTTTGGCAGATAACGTCCGGGATCCCAGAGTTCATACCAGCGGTCACAGCGCTCCGGGGTCATGGCGGGATGCTCGAAATTCAGCGCGGAGGATTCCTCGTTCATGAATCCGCACCCGTAGACGGGAATCGCGAAACGGAATCGGGAATCGAGCCCGGCGACGGTCGCCGCGGTCACCCCGCCCCAGGAGACCCCGGTCACGCCGATCCGCTCCGGATCGACCCCCGGCAGACTCCGCAGCAGCGAGTGTCCCAGCATCACGGCCGCCACCGCATGGTACGGCCACTGGTCCTCCGGCGGCAGATCAACATCATACATGCTCTGCCCCCACCCCTTCGGCCCGGAAAACGCATGACGCGGCCACTTGGCAAAATAGGGATTCGGCGCCCAGCACGGCATTCCGCCGCAGGTGTCCATGGAAATGGCGGCATATCCGCGACGGTTCCAGAGCTCGACCCAGTCGGCCAGCGCAGAGGCACCTCCGCCGTGAATCAGCACGATTCCCGGAACAGGATGATCCGGCGAAGCATGTTCCGGGAGTCCGTAGCACGCGAAAACCCGCGTCAGCTTTCCGCGATACGGCACACTCTCATAAAACACCTGCGTGACCGCAGGATCGAAAAAGCACGAAGCCGGATACTGTTCCGGACACTCCAGAAACCGGTGAATCTCCCCGAACGGCGTTTTTTCTTCACTCTTAGTCAACCTCTTTCTCTTTTTTCAGAACAGGAACCCCTGGATG
>CALXMJ010000187.1 GCA_944389445.1 uncultured Victivallales bacterium
TTTCCCTACACGACGCTCTTCCGATCTACAATTCACTCTCTGGATGTCCGCATTGATCCTCGGCGCGGTCCTCGGGACGCTCGGGATCCATTGGCTGAACGATTTTTTCAATTTTCTTGCATCGGTCTATACCCGTCTGTTCCAGTTTGTCGCGGTTCCGACGATCGCTCTGGCTGTAACGACAACTCTGGCGCAGCTTGGAGCCCGGAAGAACACGGGGCGGATTTTCCTGCATACGATCCTGTATACTCTTCTGACCACGGCGGCTGCCGCTCTGGTCGGATTGCTGCTCTTCAAGCTAATTGAGCCGGGAAATCTTCCGGCGGATGTGATCCGGAAGGGGACGACAGACGTTCCGGGAAATCTGGAGGCCGTTTCCTATTATCATCATATTCTCTCCGTGATTCCGAACAATATTCTTGCGCCGTTCTCCTCGGGGAATGTGTTAAGTATTCTGTTTGTGTCGGTGGCTGTCGGCTTGGTTCTGGCTATGAAGAAGGATTCGGAAAACATCCGCGTCCTGTTCCAGGGGATTCTCGGACTGCAGGAGGTGCTGTTTGCCCTGATCCGGGGACTGGTATGGACCCTTCCTCTGGGGATTGTCGCATTTGCCGCGCAGCTTTCGGCGCAGGTCTCCGCCGGGTTCATCATCGGATCGCTGGGCAAGTATGTGGCTGTGGTGCTGGGTGGAAATCTGATTCAGTTTTTCCTGATTCTTCCGCTGTTTCTGCTTTTTCGCGGGATTCATCCGTTCAAGGTGTTCCGCTGTATGCTGCCTGCGGTGCTGATGGCTCTTTTCACCAAGAGCTCCGCGGCGACTCTGCCGGTGACCGTCGAATCCGCGGAGAACAATCTGAAGGCGAAGAAGGAGGTGGCCCGCTTTGTGCTGCCGATCTGCTGTACGATCAATATGAATGGCTGCGCGGCGTTTATTCTTGTGACATCCCTGTTTGTCATGCAGAACGGCGGATGGACTTTGAACGTGCCGACGGTGATCCTCTGGTTTTTCATCTCCATCGTTTCGGCAATCGGGAATGCCGGCGTGCCGATGGGGTGCTATTTTCTGACTCTTTCCCTGATGTCCGGAATTCACGCGCCGATCGGCATTCTCGGGATCATTCTTCCGATCTACACGGTGATCGACATGATCGAGACCGCGGAAAATGTATGGTCCGATTCCTGTGTCTGCGCGATGGTGGACAAGACTCTGTCAAGCGGCGAAGTGGCTTCCCCGGAAAGCTGACCGTCCAGAAGAACGCATCGGGATCGGAAAAAGAAGATTCCGGATCTTCCAGTCAAGAATTTGCAATCGGATGCTGTCCCCGTGTGGAGGGGGTTATCTGCATCCGCAAATTCCACGGTAGCAGATGTGAATTTCCTCGATTTGAAATGCCGGGGATGGCAGTTCAGGCTGTTTCTGTTCCGGCAGATTGAAAAGATCATAGACCTTTCCGCAGAGCCTGCACTTGAAGTGGGCATGGGGACGGAGATCGGCATCGAACCGCAGTTCGCCATCCTCGATGATGACGGTGGAAACCGCTTTTTTCCGGACGAGGAGTTTCAGCGTATTGTAAATCGTTGTCCGGGACAGAGACGGTTGAGCGGTGATGATCGCCTGATAGATTGTGTCCGCCGTTGGATGAACCGGATGCGAAAGCAGATACGAGTAAACCGCCAGTCGCTGAGGCGAAGGACGGATCCCGAGTTCCCGGAGGCGTTCCGCCGGATTCACTTGTAAATTGCTCTGCATGTTTTCCATCCTTTTTGCTGATACGAAAAAGCTGCCGGAATGAACCGGCAGCTTTTGGGCAAAGTCGTTATTTGGAGAAATAACGCTTCAGCAGACCATTGAACGCGGAGCCGTGACGGGCTTCGTCTTTGCACATCTCATGAACGGTGTCATGAATGGCATCGTAGCCGAGGGCTTTTGCCTTCTTGGCGAGTTCCAGTTTTCCGGCCGTTGCTCCGTGTTCCGCTTCGACGCGGACTTTGAGGTTCGTTTTGGTGCAGGGAACAACCACTTCACCGAGAAGCTCTGCGAATTTCGCCGCATGTTCCGCTTCTTCAAACGCGATGCGTTTATAGGCTTCGGCAACTTCCGGGTATCCTTCGCGGTCGGCCTGACGGCTCATCGCAAGATACATTCCAACTTCGGTTCATTCTCCGTTGAAGTTGGCTCGGAGTCCTTCGACAACTTCCGGATCAAGGCCTTCGGTGGAACCGATTCTGTGTTCATCCGCCCAGCTCAGACCTTCCCCTTCCTTCTTTTCCACGAATTTGCTTTTCGGAGCCTTGCACTGCGGACAGAACTCCGGCGGCTCTTCTCCGATATAGACATACCCGCAGACAGAACAGACAAATGCTTTCATTCTCAAATCCTTTCCTGTTTTGTTTTTTTCGGCCTGGAAGCCTTTGTTGTTTCAAAAAAAAGTTTTTGTAATCACTACAAAGTAAAAGATATTACAAAAAATGAAAAATACAAGTGTCGAATGAAAAAAAACTGAAAAATTTTTTTCTTGCTTTCTGATTCTGAAGGGGGGATGAAAATTCTGGAAGAAGAGAAGCCGAAAAAGAATTCGAGGCTCTTTTCGGAGAGTGTGTCAGGGAAATGAAACCAAATCACTCCGAAGAGAACCCTGGTTTATCCTTGGAAGGAGGAGATGGAATCAGAGCGGGTCCGGTTTTGGAGCTGCTCGGTCGAGAAGCATTGCAGAGAAGATGCGTTCTCTGGAAAGATCCGGCAGAGGGAGAGTCCCGGTGCCGGGAAGATTCGGACGATCAGCGCAGAGTGACGATTCCTCCTTGAGGTGGAAGAATTTCTTCTTTTCCGTTCTGCCGGATCCGCAGAATTCCGGAATCCGCATGGATGTCGAAACTTCTTCCGAATGCTCGGATATCGTTCAGTTCCAAATGTTTGATCTGGGCGGGAAGCGAGGGCGACAGGGAAAAGGAATCGAACGAGAGCGGCACCATTCCGAGGAGTCCTTCCGGAAGAATCCGGCAGAACAGGGCGCTTTCCGCGGAAAGATGACGTCTGTTTCCTTCCGGCCACGCTTCAATCGGATAGGGGACATGGTCTCCGCGCAGACGGCGATTGACATAATCGAGCAGAAACGGAAAGGTCTCTTCCGGGAACCCCGCAGCAAGCGTTCCCCGGAATGCCGTGAGAGCGCTGCGATCCCAGTAGACCTCTTCTCCTTCCTGCGAGAGAAGCCCGTCCTGAAAGCGGAGCCAGGGGGAATAGAGCGCGCGGACTGTCTCCTCTGCCCGGTTCCGGATTCCCATGCAAAGCGGAAGACCGATCCAGGCGCGGAGTTTCCTGCAGTCGTTATAATACCGATAGGTGCGGAACCCATGGATCTCCGAACCGAAATATCGCTCAATGGCCTTCGCCAGACGGGAGGCTCTCTGACGGAACAGACGTTCCCTGTCCGTCATGCCCAGGGCTCCGGCAATCGCGGAAGCACTTGTGAGCGCGCCGTAATAAAGAGTGGATGTGGAAAGATT
>CALXMJ010000188.1 GCA_944389445.1 uncultured Victivallales bacterium
GGAAGAGGTTCTTCAGCTTCCCACACACGCCACCGTCTACACGGCCTACAATCTCTGGTACGAAAATCCGGAGAAACTCACAACCGACAACATCCAGAAGGGAACTCTGATTCCGTTCGGCACCGAAGTCAAGCTGCTCTCCATGACCGATTCCAAAATTGTCTTCCAGGCAAACGGGAAAACCCTGACGCTGAACTATGACGACGCCAGGACAATGGTTCCGATTGAGGATTTTGCAAAA
Organism: uncultured Victivallales bacterium; assembly: GCA_944389445.1. GTDB lineage: Bacteria > Verrucomicrobiota > Lentisphaeria > Victivallales > UBA1829 > UBA1829. The sequence continues at coordinate 242 of CALXMJ010000188.1, forward strand.
CAGCTTTTCACGACATCCGTCGCTGTGGAGACGGCCGCCGGGGTCTCGCCCGCCGCGTTTGAAAAAATGCGCCGGGGCATCATCGAAAAAGGAATGACCAAACAGAATGTAATTACGACTTACGGTCCGCCGAGTAAAATCAGAACCCCCAATCAGCTCAGCGACTCCTGGATCTACTGGGTCGACCGGGTCAAAACCAAGCGTGTCATCTTCCGGAACGGAAAAGTCCTGACGGAAGTCGTTCTGGAGTGAGGCTCGGGATGCTGTTCCGTTATGAGGAAATTCTTGAGGCTACCGGCGGAAAGGGGATCAATCCATTTCCCGGAACGGGGGTCGATCTGGTCACGACCGATTCCAGACAAAAATCCGCCAACGCGCTCTTCATTGCCATTCCCGGGGAAACTTTTGACGGACACGATTACCTTGCCGCAGCCATGGAAAACGGTGCAGTCCTGCTCTGCATTGAGAAAAAATCACTGGGAAAACTTCCCGCGGGAGCTCCTGCCATCGCCGTGGATTCCACGATTACGGCGTATCAGCGTCTGGCGGCCTTCCACCGGAGACGCTGCGGAGTCAAAACGATCGCCCTGACCGGTTCCAGCGGAAAAACCAGTACCAAGGAGATGCTCCGTGCCATATTCGAACACGTCTTCGGCAAAGAACATATCCTGGCGACGGAAGGCAACACGAACAATCAGATCGGAGTTCCGCAGAATCTTCTGCGTCTGACTCCCCGCCATAAAATCTGCATCATTGAAATGGGGACAAACCATCCCGGCGAGATTGAACCGCTGTCCGCCGCGGTGGAACCGGATGCGGCTTTGATTGTATCCATCGGGCGCTGCCATCTGGAATATCTCGGCTCTCTGGAAGGGGTCGCCAGGGAAAAAGCCCATATTTTCCACCATCTCCAGCCGGACGGCACAGCTGTGATTCCTGCCGGAGCCGCCGGATTCGATCAGATGGTGCAGGCGGCCGCCGGACATCCGAAACTTTATTTCGGGCCCGGAGCCGACTTTGAATCCGTCTACCGCAGCGGGAACATCCGGGGCAGTTCCTTTGAACTGATCGACCACCGGACCGGGGAAAAAGCAACCGTGGAATGGTCCCTCTCGGGAGCGCATCAGGCGGCAAATGCCGCCGGAGCCGCCGCGGTTGCCTCCTCGTTCGGGATTCCGCTCCCGGAGATCGCCGCAGGACTTGCCCGCTGCGCCCTGCCCGGCATGCGCATGAAACTCACGGAACACGGCGGAGCACAATGGCTCAACGACGCCTACAATGCGAATCCCGACAGCATGAAAGCCACTTTGAACTGGCTGTCCGAGTTCGCGGAGCCTTCGAAACTCCTGCTTGTACTGGGCGACATGCGGGAGGTCGGAGACCTTTCCGAACCGGTTCATGAGGAGATTCTGCATCTGGCCCTTGAACGGTTTCCCGGAGCCAGAATCGCGGCTGTCGGTCCGTACATGACCCGTGCCGCGGATCGGATACACTCTGCGGCAGTCATGCCGTTTCCGGATTCCCTGTCCGCAGCGGAAGCGGTCCGCGCGATGGTTCGTCCGGGAGACATTGTTTTTCTGAAGGCCTCCAGAGGCACCCGTCTGGAACAGATCGAACCCGAACAGAAGTAATCCGGCGGCAACGATGCTGAAGCTCTCCGATTATCTCAAAGATCTCAATCCCGTGGAAGTGCGCAACTGGCGCGACTGTGAAATCGCCGGGGTCTCCAACAATTCCGTCAAGACCGGGAAAAATTTTATTTTCTGTGCAATCCGCGGGGCTAAAGCCGACGGACGTCAGTACATCCGCGAGGCTCTGAAACACGGGGCTGCGGCAGTCGTTTCAGACGATCCGCTTCTGAATCTGCCGAATTCCATTCCGCATCTCATTGCCGGAAACGCTTACCATGCATGGGGCATGCTATGTCAGACCGCCGCCGGTTTTCCTGCGGAAAAGATGCATCTTCATGCGATCACCGGCACCAACGGGAAAACCACGACAGCCTTTCTTCTGCGAAGACTGCTTCAGAAGGCAAAACAGGAAAAATGCGGACTGATCTCCACGGTGGAATACGACTTCGGCACGGGAAGTCCGTCTGTGGAATCCGCAAGGACCACTCCGGATGCCATGGCTTTCCAGAAAATCATGGCAGACATGGCGGCGAACGGCTGTTCGCACGTTGTACTCGAAGCATCCAGCCACGGACTCCATCAGAAACGGATGGGTTCCGCTCGTTTCGATACGGCTGTATTCACCAATCTGACCGGCGACCATCTGGATTATCATCATACGATGGAAGCCTATTATCAGGCGAAAAAGAGTCTTTTTTCTGAATCCCTTGCCGAATCCGGGACCGCGGTCATCAACATTGACGATGCCTGGGGAAAACGTCTGGCGGAAGAGCTCCGGGCGGAATCGAAACGACTGGTCACTCTCTCGGCCCGGGAACCAGCCGACTGCCGTTTCTCCTCTGTCCGCATTACAGATTCCGGCTCCCGTTTTCGCCTCACCTGGCAGGGAAAGACATTCGAAGTCCGGACGAATCTGATCGGACTGCACAATCTCTACAATCTCTCTTCAGCGGTTGCGGCGGCGCTCTCCACCGGGATTTCCTCGGAAACGCTCGTGCCGTATCTATCGGAGCCGATCGCGGTTCCCGGCCGACTGGAATCGTTCTCTCTGCCGAACGGAGCCGCGGCATTCGTCGATTACGCGCATACGGATGATGCGCTGGAACGAGTTCTGAGCGCACTGCGTCCGCTCTGCCGGGGACGCCTGATCGCTCTATTCGGATGCGGCGGAGACCGCGACCGCACCAAGCGCCCGCGCATGGCGGAAGTCTGCGGCAGACTCGCCGATCTCACCATCATCACCAGCGACAATCCGCGCTCGGAAAAACCGGAAGCCATCATTGAGGAAGCCGCCGCCGGCATGCCCGAAGGAAAAAAGTTTCTCAAAATCACAGACCGGAAACATGCCATCGAAACAGCAGCCGCCCTGTCCGGACCGGGCGATCTTCTTCTCATTGCGGGCAAGGGACACGAAAACTATCAGGAAATCAACGGAATCCGGCATCATTTTGACGACAGGGAAGTCCTCGCGGAATTGATTCACCGGACAAAATGATCCATCCTGCCGTTCGATACAATGTTTCGTGCTCTCGGTTCAAATTTCACCGTACCAGTCCGGGACAGGGACAGTTTTTGAGTCCGGCTTGGAACCGAATCATAATGCGCTTGAATTCAGAGAATTATGGTGTATATTACATGCAGGCCGTAAGGCGGCTCGTTCACAGAAAACAAAAACCGAAGGAGGTTTATTATGGCAGTTTCAAAAGAAGAAGCTAATCTCAAAAAGCTGAAACGCTCCCCCATCGCCATGAATTTTGTGAAACGTCACAAAGGCGCATGGAACCATCAGGACTGGCTCGGATTCCTGGATTTCCTGAAGGAAAAAGGATATGATCCGATCAACGCGGACAATGTCGGTCTGCTTCTTGAGGAAAAGAAGGCGCAGTATCTGGCATCCAAAAATGCCTGAGTTTCAGGTTCACTTCACCGGACAGGAAGACTCCTTTCGTTTGGTGAAGTGATTTTTTTTCCCATGTCCAAACCAGTCATCGCATTATCCGTCGGAGACGCGGCAGGCATCGGCCCTGAAATCGCAGTTCGCACACTCTGCGACCGGGAACTGTATTCCTCCGCAACCATCAGGCTCTACGGGCCGGAACCGATCATCCGCGAAGCGGTTTCCCGCTTTGCCCCATCCATTTCTCCGGAAATCGTCAATACGACCTCTCTTTCCTTCCAGGATATCACGCCCGGAATGCTCAGCGCTGCCGCAGGGAAAGCGGCTTATGAAACCATTGTCCATGCGACGAAGGACGTCATCGCAGGAAAAGCCGACGCCATTGTCACCTGTCCCGTCAACAAAGCCGCGATCAATGAAGCAGGCATACCGTTCACAGGGCACACGGAACTGATTGCAGAACTCTGCGGGACCCGGAATTTCGCCATGATGCAGTCTGCGGGGAATCTGCGGGTTATCTTTGTGACGACCCATATCGCGCTGAAAGAGGTCGCCGGACATGTCACAAAAGAGAGAATTGAGGAGGTTGCCCGGCTCGTTGCGGATGCGGCTCGTGCGGAAGGAGTGGAACATCCGCGCATCGCCGTCGCCGGACTGAATCCCCATGCGGGCGAAAACGGACATATGGGAACAGAGGATGAGGCGATTGTCAAACCGGCGGTTGCCTGTCTGAAAGCGGAAGGAATGGATATTTCGGGTCCCTACCCTTCCGATACCCTGTTCATCGACTCCATCCGCAAAACCTTCGACGGGATCGTCTCCATGTATCACGACCAGGGGCACATTCCGTTTAAGATGCTGGCCTTCAATCGAGGCGTAAACTCAACCATGGGCCTGCCGATCATCCGCACCAGCGTAGATCACGGCACGGCGTTCGAAATCGCGTGGAAAGGCATAGCCGACACGGGAAGTCTCAAAGCCGCTCTCACAACTGCAGTCAAACGCGCCAACGCAAAACGGAAACTTCACTTATGAAACATCTCTTTGCCGTACCTCTGTTTTTCTTCACTCTTTCCCTTCTGGCAGCGACCTTCGGCTCGGAAGCGGAAGGATTCACCATCGAACTTCCCGACGGCTGGAAAACGAATGCGATCGTATCGAAAATCGTCGGCGCGGCGGTCGACAAGGGCGAAGATGCGGGAGTGAAACTCACCGCATTCAAAACGGCATCCGGTCTCTCCCCCATGGTTCTGAACATTGTAACTTTCAAGACCTTTGAAGATCTCAATTTCAACCGGAAAGCCGCTCTTGATGCTCTTTCCAGAGATTCCAAACTGAAAGGCGGCATCCGAAATACAAACACAAAACTTGCCGGACGGGATGCCGCAAAATTCGAATACAACCGAACCTCCGGACACAAAATGGTTCAATATCTGCTGGTGGCAGATGGACGCCTCTGGTCCATTCTCTTCGTCTGCCCGCAGTCGACCAAACCGGAAGAGCTGAAAGAGATGGAAAAGGTTCCGCAGTCCTTCAAACTGTTTCCTCCGAAAAAAGAAAAACCGGCAAAAGGCTGATCAGAAAAGGATTTTCTGTCTCAGGCAGAGTTTCATCAGAAACGCATAGTCCTCGCCTTTCATCAGATTCCAGGCTGCCGATTTTGTACTCCGCCGTGTGAAGAGTTTCGAACGCAGAAAACCGTGATCCGCCAGAATCAGAGCTTGTGTGACATCCTCTGCTGAGATCAGGAAATCCTTCCGCTGAGCGGCAAACACGGATGCAAGAAAAATCACAATCGGGAACATCAGCAGCAGATACGCCATGCCGTACTCGAATGTCAGACCGAGTGCGGGAGAACCGCAGAAGTGCATGGCAGTCAGCCTTCCCCGCAGAAATCGGAAGAAGGGGCCGAGGGCATCCGCCTTCCGACGGCATCGGCAAACAAAATGA
>CALXMJ010000189.1 GCA_944389445.1 uncultured Victivallales bacterium
GGAATCGGCGGAGTGCTGGATCTGGTGGACAGTCTTTTGCTGAATACTCCGATTTTCAGCTTTATGTATTGGCTTTTGGTGCTATATTATCGATAGCAGTCAACCACAGGAGGTTTGGAAGATGGATCACAAACAGGATATTTTGAGAGTTCTCAGGGAGGATGCCCGGCTCTCGAACGAAGACATCGCGGAACGTCTCGGCATTACGGCGAAAACGGTTGCCGCAACGATCAGAAAACTGGAGAAAGACGGCGTGATCGTCGGTTTTCGAGCGTTGTTTGACGATTCCAAGCTTCCTGAAAATGCGGTAAAAGCGATTATCGAAGTCAAAGTCAAGCCGGAACGGAACGGCGGATTCGACCGTATCGCAAAACGGATCAGCAAGTTTTCCAAGGTGGAGAGCCTTTCCCTGATGTCCTCGGGAATGTTCGATCTCATGTTGGAAATCAAGGGGGAAACCCTGAACGATGTTGCGGAGTTTGTCTCCAGTAAGCTGGCTCCCATGGAAGGCGTTATTTCCACCTCTACCCATTTTATCTTGAAGAAATACAAAGTATCGGGAAAATTACTGCAAAATGAAGAAGACAATGAAAGACTCAAAATCACCCCGTGATCTCTCCTCCCGGGTGGCAAAACATATTTATTCCCTGCCGAAAAGCGGCATCCGCGACTTTTTTGAACTGGTCAACACCATGGATGACGTCATTTCTCTCGGCATCGGCGAACCGGATTTCGTCACTCCCTGGACCATCCGGGAAGGATCCATCTATTCGCTTGAACGGGGAAGAACAAGCTATACCTCCAATCTCGGCCTGCTTTCCCTGCGGAAAGCCATCTGCAAATATGTAGCGGAAAATTACAAGGTCGAATACGATTCCGTGCATGAGTGCATCGTGACGGTCGGCGTGAGCGAAGCGCTGGATCTTGTCATTCGCGCGATCACCGATCCCGGCGATGAAATCATATACAATGAACCATGCTATGTTTCCTATTATTCCGAAATCAAGATGGCGCACGGTGTTCCGGTTCCCGTTCCGACTTACGAGAAAAATAATTTTGCGCTGGATCCCGCCGATCTCGAAAAGGCGATCACTCCGAAGACGAAAGCCATTCTCCTGAATTTTCCGTGCAATCCGACCGGCGCCACACTGAATATGGAACAGCTGGAACAGATTGCGAAAATTGCAGTCAAGTACGATCTCCTTGTCCTGACCGATCTCATTTATTCGGAACTGACCTATTCCGGCAATATTCTTCCCGCAATCTCCTCGCTGCCAGGAATGAAAGGACGGACCATCTTTCTGCACGGCTTTTCCAAGGCGTTTGCCATGACGGGATTCCGCGCCGGCTATGCCTGCGGCCCATTTGAAATTATCGATGCCATGATGAAGATTCATCAGTATTCCATGCTTTGTGCTTCGATTACAGCTCAGGAGGCGGCGGAAGAGGCTCTCCGCAACGGCAAACGCGAGATGGAAAGCATGAGACGCGAATATATGAACCGGCGCAATGTGATTGTAAAGGGATTCAATAAGATGGGACTTTCCTGCTTTATGCCGGAAGGTGCGTTTTATGCATTTCCGAATATTACCTCGACCGGGCTTTCCTCCACGGAATTTGCAAAGAGGCTGCTGATGGAAAAGCGGGTTGCGGTGGTGCCCGGCTGTGCGTTCGGAAAATCGGGGGAGGGATATGTCCGCTGTTCCTACGCCACTTCGATGGAGGGAATTCGCGAGGCGCTGAAGCGGATGGAGGCATTTCTGAAATCCCTGAAAAAATAGGAAGGAAACTGTCCGTGCCCCGGATCGATGCGGACAGTACGGATTTTCCGGTCATGGCAGATCGGAAGATGCCGTAGATGGAAAAAAAATTTTTAAATACGGAGGATTTATGTACAGACTGCTGTTTCTTCTTTTCTTTTCCGCTCTGATTCTCAGCGGCGCGGACAAGACAGTTCCATTTCGTTCCGGAAAAATTCTCTCTGCTCAGGTTTCTTCCAGAAAACCGGAAATTGCATCGGATCGGCAGAAGGATACTCCCGGTGGCGTATGGGCCGAAGTCGTCGTTAAACTGAATCCGGGGCGAAAGCTTGGAAGCATGGATTATTACATTGAGGTGAATGGGAAAAAATATACCTGCCGTGCCATTGCCAGAAACAATGACAAATATGATGCGGATGTCTGGGAAATTTCCGATCCGCTTGACAGTGATAAAATCAGAATGCTCTTCAATCCTCCACGCGTCAGCGGCGATTCCATCGAATATGAAATCAAATTTGCGTTCCGCGATACGATTTCATATCCGAAAGTGAGATTCAAGAATATGGAATCCGAAGAATTTACGCCGGCATCCGGAATTCCGGCCGAGGGAGCCATGGAGACCGCTCCGCCGCCTGCCGCGCCCGCTCCCGCGCCGGAAGGGGAAAATGCTGCTCCCGCAGGTGAAAAAAATGCACCTGAAGCAGAGAAAAAACAGAGTTCCACTGGCGGAGTTTCCGCAGAGGGTGTATCCGCGGTTTGAATCGGCGGAAACTGAAAGAGTCTGCTTGTGTGGAAGTTTTTGAAATCGGGCCTTTTTACGGAAGCATTTTTTCTGGGGATTTTTACTCTTGCGGTTTACACCGGATTGTTCCGCACTGTAATGTCCTCGACGGGCGGTTCCGAGTTTATTCTGCCGGCTGTTGCCGTTCCTGTAATGCTGATTGCTTCCCTGACATCGGTTCTTCTTCTGATTCCGCGGAAGAAAAGACGCGGAACAACGTTTGAAATTCTGTATCTGCTGTGCGGTTATCTGCTGACTGTATTCGTATTGAGCCTTCTTCTTCTGATTTGTATTTCTTCGACGGTGGATATCCGAAAAAATCTGATTTTTCCCGAATCGGACGGACTTCTTCTTTTGATTTACCTTTTGACATCGGCGATTGCGGGAGCTTCCACGGGACTTGTTTACGGAACTTTTTTCAGCCGCGGAGCATTGTATGAAGAAAATGAAAAATTCATTTACGGAACACTGAGCGGTTTTCTGACCGGAGCAGCGCTGATCCAGTTGAGTTCCTGGTTCCCTTTTCGGGGATCATTTGCTTATCCGGTTGTCGCCGGGATTGTTTTTTTCTCTGCCGCTCTTGTGAACGGAATAGGAAAATTGAATTGGAAACGGACAGGCAAAGGAGTGCTGGTCTGTCTGTTTCTGTTTTGCATGGCTCTGTTTTGCGCCGGGATATTTCTGATGGTCCGCCATGCGCCTCAGCGTTTTTTTCCTCGCTTTCTGGATTCTTCCGTCGGCAAATATGAATTCAGCAAATATGGAATCTTTTTCAACGGGAAAGCGCGAAAGCCTTATGAATATGCGTTTGATTTTGATAAAATGCTGGTTCTGGTGTCAAGTCTCCAGAACAATCGGTCCGCCCAGACTGTGCTTCTGATTACTAATACGGGAACTTTCCTGGCTTCGTCCATGGAAATGATGCCGCATATTGAAAAGGTCGATGTTCTGGTGCCCGATGCGGTTGCCGCCGGAATGATGTCTTCCGTTCTTTTTCTGGAAAACAAGACGAAAGTGTTTGCTGCCGATCCGGTTGAATTTCTGAAAAAAAAGCAGAAAAAATACGATCTTGTCCTGATAGGCATTTCCGAGATTTATTCACTTGGAATGCATCGCTATTATATGCTGGAAACAATTCAGGCGGCGGAGAAAAGGATGAAATCGGATGGGGTGTTTGCCATGCGCCTTCCCAATCCGCCCGGATATTCCGCGGAGGCGGTGAAAATACTGCGTTCCGCAATTGCAGCCACTGTGAAAAAGGTTTTTCCGAATGTTGTTTTTACCACCGGAAGAACTGGCATTCTTCTGGCTTCGAAGGAAGACAACCTGACATTTTCTCCGAATATTCTTGAAAAAAGACTCGAAAAACTGACCGGAGGAAAAAAAATGACACCTTCCGGTCTGTTTTATATTGTCGGCAATCTGCTTCTTTCCGAATCCAGAAGTGCGGATTCCGGTAAGGAGTTTCAGAGAACGGAAACCAGAGAATTCAATCCGGAAATTGTCCGGCTGAGCTGGCGGAACAACCCCTTTTTCTCCGGGAAAAAATTTGAACTCCCGCTGAAGCTGTACGATTTTATTCTGGAACACTATATTTCCGTGCTTGCGGGATTTTTTCTGATTTATCTTCTCCTGCGTTATTTTCTTTCCTTCCGTTTGGATGTGAAAATGCTTTTTACCTCATTTGAAAACGGTTTTTATACCCTGGGAACATTTTCATTGCTCCTGTTTCTGTTTCAGGTGAAAACGGGATCTCTGTATGCCAATCTGCCATATCTCATCGGAATTTTTTCTGCGGGAGCGATCTCCGGCGGAGTTCTTTCCGGACGGATTGCCAATACGCGGATTATGCATCTGGCTGCCGGAATTCTTCCTGTTGTCATTTCTCTCTTCTCATTGCTGGACAGCCGGATTGCATTTCTTTCTCTCTTTGCTGCTTCGGTTGTTGTCGGGCTCTGCAGCGGATATGCTTATTTTGATTTCCGAAGAAAAAGCGGGAATGAACTCTTCTCCGTTCTGATTCCTCCGATGACACTCTTCGGAGCTTCCTTCGGTATTTTTGTGATTGCCGCTCTCGCGCTGCCGGCGGGAGGATTGCCCGCCGCGGTTGTTCTGCTTTGCTTAACCCGCATCTCCAGAATCATTAACGGATAAAAAATCCATGTTTCGTCAATGACGGATCACTCAATCGTCATTTTTATGGAATGACGGCAGTTTTTATCTCATCCAATGGCTGAATGACGAATTATCAACTTGAATCAGCGAAAAACATTTTCTGCAAAAGATAAATTTTGTTCTGTTCCGGCATGATTGACGAATTCTGTTCAATCATCTCTTTCGCCTGGTTTTCCATCAAGAGAATCCGGAATATCTTTCATGGATATCTTTGAATCCTTCATGATTTTTCTTCCTTAAACGAAGATTTTTTTCGATGGCAAATAAAATCTATGCAAAAATTGCATAAATAATTAATTTTTTACAAAAAGGGTATTGACATTTGCACTGTTTTATAGTATAATTTAAAAGAAAAGAAAAAAACAGAAAGTGGAAAAAAATGATCAAGTCGAAAATACACAACAGCGCAAGCACTGCTTCCGGTGTATTGGCCAGAGTCGCCCAGCAGGCGAAAGTTTCGACTGGAACCGTAAGCAGGGTATTCAATAACAGCACATTGATTCCCTCGGAGACACGCTGCCGGGTGTTGTCGGCGGCGCGGGAACTGGGATTCCGTCCGAGAGTAGGCGTGAGAAACAAACAGATTGCCCTGGTAACCGAGCCGCCATACAAGACGGTGATGGGCGGTTATGTGAATACACTGACACAGTACATCTGTTTTGCCCTCTCCCGGGCGGATGCCGGAATTACAATGATTACCGAGGACAGAATTGACAATCTCAGAAACTGCTGGTTTGACGGAATCATCGGAATTGCCTGGGAGGAACGGACGATTGATCTGCTGAAAAAAATGAAAAACGTTCCGGTGATCTGGCTCAGCGACAACCATTCCGCTTATTTTCATACGGTGTTTCTGGACTGTGAAGCGACCGGCCGTCTTGCCGGTGAATATCTTTACAATAAAGGACACCGCAAAGTTGCCGTGATTCACGAGTCGGATTACAGCGGCGTGGGCCGTATGCGCGGACTGAAGAACTTTTTCAAGGAAAAAGGAATTTCCGAGGATCAAATCTACAATGTTTCCGACACGGTTCCGCTGCATCTTGCGGTCAAGCAGATTCTGAATTTCGGAGCGACGGCTCTCTGGGTGACGGGCGAGGATATGAAGGTGATCGAAGTAAACTGGCTGCTTCAGGAACTTGCCGGCGTGCGGGTTCCCGAAGATATTTCACTGATGGGATTCGAGAATCCCGGCATTTCCGAGTTTCAGCGTCCTTCGCTGACGACCATAGCCAGTCCGCTGCGGGAGCTCGCGGAAAAGGCTGTTGAACTTGTTTTGAGTGAGAATCTGGACATTCCCCGCCGGATTGAACTGCCAGTCAAACTGATTGAACGCAACTCCGTACGGAGTATTGCCTGAGATAAGCAATCAATATATAATTCACATAGGAGTAATCAGATGAACAAACTTCGGACATTGTTGCTGCTGCTTTCCGTTTCCGCCTTGGCTTCCGCCGTTGCGGAAGAACTGGTTGTGAAACCGGAGCAGCTGACCGCCCGCTACAAAGCAAAAGTCGAGCAGGAGAAAGGGGCCATCTCCCTTTACAGTCATACCGCTGAATGGGATTCCGGACTTCTGATCAAGCCGCCGAAAGGCCAGAAATTCGACTTTTCCAAAGCGCGCTATCTTGCTGTTGATGTTGAAAATCTCTCGAAAGACCGCCAGCTCCGCATGACCATGCATATTTCCAGCGGTGTCCGGAACGGCAAGAGTTCCAGCCACGTGGATCTTCCGCATCGCGAAGTGAATACCGGAATCGGACTCAATCCCGGGGAAAAGCGGACGATGCGTCTTTATCTGCCTCATGCCTCACTCTTTACCGCTCCCGAAGGCGGACGCAATTTCAGAAATCCTCTGGATACGACCAAAATCAACGGAATCGAGTTCAAAATGCAGTGGCCGTTCGAGGCGGAACGCAAAGGTCTCCTGAACTGCCGCCTGACGAATCTGCGTCTGGAAGGGACTCCCGATACCACCAGAAAAGTCATCGCCGGTGACAAATATTTCCCGTTCATTGATGTCTACGGACAGTACAAGCATATCGACTGGCCGGAAAAGATTCATAACGATCAGGAACTGGTTGCTGAACACAAACGCGAGCTTGCTGAACTGGAAAAAACTCCCGCTCCCGCGGAATGGGATCGTTTCGGCGGCTGGGTGGAAGGTCCGCAGCTGAAGGCAACAGGAAATTTCCGCGTCGAGAAATACCAGGGCAAGTGGTTTTTTGTCGATCCCGAGGGACGGCTCTTCTGGTCCACCGGACTTGATGTCCTTCGCGATCATTCCGATGCCACCAATGGACGCGGTCATGAAAAATGGTTTTCGCAGAAACTTCCCGCGAACGGCGTTCTGCCGTTTACCCAGTGGAATCTTCAGAAAAAATACGGCAAAACAAATTATCAGGATGATTTCTACCTTGTTCTGACGAAGCGTCTTCAGGCATGGGGAATGAACACGATCGGCAACTGGGCCGCGGGAGAGTTCATGATCAAGGGACGGACCCCCTATACCATGCAGCTCAGCGATTTTGCGAAAGGATTCCCCCGTTTTGCGGAGAACCGTGTCAAATTTTATGATGTGTTCGATCCGCAGTTCGATGTGAAGATGGGGAACATTCTCCGCGACCGCGCCGCCGTCGATCCGGCGATCAAAAAATCGCTGACCGATCCCATGTGCATCGGTTACTTCATCGACAATGAACTCCGGTTCAACGATATTATTCCTGCCGTCATGCAGGCTGTTCCGGCCCAGCCGGCTAAAGTGGAATTCATCAATGACCTGAAAAAACAGTATTCGACGATTGAAAAACTGAATGCGGCGTGGCAAACCAAATATGCCGACTGGAAAGCCCTTGCGGATTCCAGAAGCCGGGATCTGCCGAAGAGCGATGCGTTCCGCAAAGACAGCGAGAATTTCTATACAAAATTTGTCAACCGCTATTTCGAAACCTGCCGGAAAGGGATCAAAAAGACTGCTCCGTACCGTCTGTACCTCGGATGCCGTTTTGTCGGATTCCGCCAGAAGGGAAGCGTCTGGGCGGCTGCGGCGAAGTATTGCGATGTTGTCAGTGTCAACACATACAGCAACAGCGTCAACATTGTGAACCGCAGCGATTTCCGCGACCGTCCGGTTCTGATCGCGGTATTCCACTTCGGAACTTATGATCGCGGGATGTTCAGCTCCAGTCTGGCTCCGGTAGGCGATCAGCAGGAACGTGCAAACAGCTATACGCGCTTTGTTCAGGGAGCGCTGGTTCATCCGAACTTTGTCGGCGCGCACTGGTTCCAGTTCCGCGATCAGCCGCTGACCGGCCGCTACGACGGAGAAGGATATCAGATCGGTTTTGTGGATGTTGCCGACACCCCCTATCCCGAACTGACAAAAGCCGCCCGTGAAGTCGGTGCGAACATGTATCGCTACCGCATGAACGGAAAACTTGTCAATTCCATGAAATAACCAGAAAATTACAATAAAGAAAAAAGGGAGATAATTATGAAAATGAAAACCCGTAAATTCACACTGATAGAGCTCCTCGTGGTAATTGCGATCATCGCCATCCTGGCGGGACTTCTGCTGCCGACTCTTGATAAGGCAAGAAAGAAAGCTCAAAGCATTTCCTGCACGGGAAATATGAGCCAGATTGCGAAATCCATGGTGTTTTATCAGAATGATAACAATGACTGGTGCATGCCTGCTTTGATTTACAGTATCCCATGGCCGAGATTTTTCTATGAGCAGTACAAGATGGGGCCGCAGACTTTTCATTGTGCTGCTGAACCGGTATTCGGTTGGGATGATTCCAAACGTACAAGCAACGACTGGTGGGGAAAGAAAATCGGTTATGGTTTGAATACCTACAGCTTCGGAGAAGATCTGAATTCCGGCGGAATTGGAGGAAAATGCAATAGACTTCATCGTGTCCAGGAGTTTTCCCGGTTCGGAAAGAACTCTTCACTCGGTGTCTTCTGTGATACAGTTCCTATTGACAGCGCTTATAATGGAAGCATTCGCTATGGGGGAGCATATGCATCCACTTACTGGGAGATTGATGCTGAAGTTGCTCCGATCAACAGCTCCGGTGCATACTGTCCCGCATATGCCCGTCATCAGCTCCGCGCAAATGTTGTAATGTTTGACGGTCACGTGACATCGCTTGGATATCAGACCTTGAGGTATAACCGCAAGAGTTATGCAAATCCGAGTGGTTGGTATCATGATAATCTTTTCGTAAAAAATGACTGGTGATTGTTCTTAAAGCACTTTTGAGCGAAATCAGCAGATTTCATAAAAACTTGAAATCTGTTGAAAATTAAAGAATAATAAAATTTTTCATAACAACCCGCTTGATAATAAAAGATTAATGACTATCTTTTCAAGAGAAAGAAAAGGAGGTTTATTATGAAATGGAACATTGCTAAATTCACATTAATAGAACTCCTGATCGTTGTAGGGGTGATTGCCATCCTTGCGGCGCTTCTGTTGCCTGCATTGAACAAGGCACGGGCCAAGGCGAGGGATATCGCCTGTGCTTCCAATTTGAGACAGGTGGGATTCGTTTTGTTCCAGTACAACGACAACAACGATGGTCGTTTCCCGAAAGCCAACGGCCTTCTGAACAGCGGTTCGGGATCCTATTCCGGTTCCGGCCGCTGGCAGGATGGACTCTATTCCCTGAAAGCGAACAAACCTCTGGCCAATAAACTCCACTGGAGAAGTCAGAGCAATACGGAATTGAGCCGTCCGTTTGATGTGTTCGGCTGTCCGGCGCAGGAGGACCTTCCCTGGAACCAGTCGAACAATCTTCTCGGTTTCATGGCGCATTACATGATCAATACCTGGATCAGCGATTATGGTGAGCCGTACATAGTTAATAATGGAACGATGAATATTTCCCGGGTTCTCATGCCTTCCAAGCAGATGGCGGTTACGGACGGCGAACGGAGAAACACCAGTTCCAGTGATGGCTGTCCCTCCGCTCTGACCCGCAGCAACATCTGGTCGGAATCCTATGGACGGAACCGGATTCGGCACGGAGGCAATCGTGCAATGAATATGGTGTTTGTCGACGGTCATGTGGAAACCCGTCTGCTGGAAATGATTCCCATTAACGGAGATAATCTTTCGAACCGCCCGTTCTGGAGAGGCCGTCTGGGCGATTAAACATCCTTTTGATAACGAACTCCCTTCTTAGAGCCTTTGCGATTTATGCAAAGGCGGTCAGAAGTTTAGGGAAAGAGAGGAGCGCGAGGGGAGAAGAACCGCTTTTCAAAGCGGTTTGCTCCTCTCGCATTTTTTATTTAATGAAAAGAGTTTCGTACTCTGCGCGAGCGGCGTCTCGTCGCCGGACCGCGACAAGGACACAGTTCTTGACCCGAGAAAAATGCTTGCGCATTTTTCCGTATTTTGTGTTTACAGGATCAAATTATTCCAGCCCGAGAAATTTTTTTGCCTTGTCGAAGAAAGAGGCATGTTTCGGATAAGCGGCGTCTTTCTGTTTGTATTCGTTCAAGGTTGCGGCGTACTTCTGAAGGATTTCCCGCTGTTCCGCGGTTAGTTTTTTTGGAACTTCGACATAGAGGGAAACATACTGTACGCCTCGCCGTCCGCCTCGCAGGGAGGGCATTCCCATGCCGCTCATGGAAAGGACGTTGCCGGTCTGGGAACCGGCGGGGATTTCCAGTTCGGCTTTGCCTGTGACGGTGGGAACGTCGATTTTTCCTCCGAGAGCCGCTGTGACGAAGTCGATGGGGATTTCACAATGAATATTGTCGCCGTCGCGCTGGAACAGTTCATGTTCCCGGACGGAGAGGACAACGAAAAGATCTCCGTTGCGGCCGCCCCGCACACCCGGTTCTCCTTCTCCGGAGACGCGCATGCGGGTCCCGTTGTCGACTCCGGGAGGGATCCGGAGGTGGACTTTGCGTTTGACTCGTTTTTTTCCGGCGCCGCTGCATTCGGGGCATTTCTTTTCCGGAACGGTTCCGGAGCCGTGGCAGACGGGGCAGGTCTGCATGACCGTGAAGAATCCCTGAGAGACGCCGACCTGTCCGCTCCCGCCGCAGCGGGAACAGCGCTGATGTTTGTATCCTTCGGCACATCCGAATCCTTTGCAGGCCTGACAGGAGTCCATGCGGGTGAATTCGATATCCTTGTCCACTCCGAGAACGGCATCTTCGAGTTCGATTTCGAGTTCATAGCGCAGATCGTTGCCATCCTGGGGAGCGTTCGGATTGCGGCGTCTTCCGCCGCCGAAGAAGCTGCTGAAGGCGTCTTCGCCGTTCTGACCGCCGAAGAAGCTGCTGAAGATATCGAAAGGATCGTTGAAGCCCTGTCCGCCGCCCATTCCGTGGTTTTTGAAGGCGTCTTCGCCATAGCGGTCGTAGAGTTCACGTTTTTCGGGATCTCCCAGGACTTCGTAAGCCTGAGAGATCTCCTTGAATTTTTCCGCCGCGGCGGGATTGCCCGGGTTTCGATCCGGATGGTACTTGATGGCGAGTTTGCGGTAGGAGCGTTTGATTTCGATCTCTTCCGCGGTCCGTTCCACCCCCAGGATTTCGTAATAGTCATCCATTGTTTAGATCTCTTTTTCGACACCGAGCGTCATGAGGTTTGCGGCGCGTTTGGCGAAGAGGGCGGGATCGGGAATCGGGCTGCCTTCCGCGAGGAGAGCCTGATCGAACAGCATTTCGGCATATTCGGCGAGTTTGGGGCTGTCCGGTGATTTCTCCACGAGTTTTGTCAGTGCGGCAATCAGCGGATGGGAGGGATTGATCTCCAGAATGCGCTTGTATTCCTGTGCATTTTTGTCGATTGCCTTCATAATGCGCTGCATATAGGGGCTCGGGTCGTAGTCGTCGCCGGAAAGACGGGAGGCGCTTTCCGTGAGGACCGATGAGAACTTGACATCCTTTACCTTGTTTTCAAGAAGGGATTTGAGTTTTCCGATAAGGTCTTTTCCGCCTTTTTCCTCGGAAGCTTTTTTCGCGTTTTCTTCCAGTTCCCTGCCGACCTTGGAATCGGTTTCGAGTTTTGCCTTGGAGGCGGAGACCATCTTTTTGCCTTCAAATTCCGGAATGGATTCCAGAAGCCATTCGTCGATGGGATCGTTCATGAAGAGAACATCGTATCCCGCCTTCTTGAAGGTTTCGATGTGCGGGGAGTTTTCGAGGAACTGACGGCTTTCCCCGGTCAGGAAATAGATGTCCTTCTGTTCGGAGGGCATGTTTGTAACATATTCCTTCAGGGTTTTGAGTTCGCCCGGCTTGCTGTTCATGGTTTCAAAGAGGAGGAGGTTCTGGAGTTTTTCCTTGTTGGTGTAGTCCGCATGAGCGCCTTCCTTGATCTGGCGGCCGAACTCTTTGTAGAACCCGACATATTTTTCGCGTTCGTTTTCGAGCATTTTCGTCAGTTCGGAAAGAATGCGTTTGGTGAGAGCCTTGTTGATGCGGACGATCTGGGGATTGTCCTGAAGCGTTTCACGGGAGATGTTCAGCGGGAGATCCGAAGAGTCGACCACGCCGGAAATGAACCGGAGATATTCAGGGAGAAGTCCCTTGCACTCGTCGGTGATGAACACGCGGCGGATGTAGAGGTGGAGAGAGTTCCAGGTCCTGCCGGGCATGTTGAAGCCCCACGGCTGTTTTGCCGGAATGAACAGAAGGGATTTGAATTCGGAGGCGCCTTCCGCATTGTAGTTGATGCGGACGAGAGGTTCACCGATTTCTCCGGAAATGTGATTGTAGAAACTGTTGTATTCATCGGGCTTGACTTCGGATTCCGGACGGAGCCAGATGGCTTTCTGCGAGTTCAAAGTTTTGTCTTCGACCGTTTCCTTGCCGTCCTTGTCCTTATGGGTTTCGAGCATTTTGATCGGGTGCTCGATGAAGTCGGAATACTTCTTGACGATGGAGGAGATTCTCCAGGTTTCGAGATACTGTTTGTCATCCGCCTTGAGGTGAAGGGTGACGGAGGTTCCCTGCGTATCGCGTTTTGCATCTTCGGAGAGGGAGAATTCCTCTTCGCCGTTGGATTCCCAGCGGATGGATTTGTCGGTGCCCGCCTTGCGTGTTTCAACGACCACTTTGTCGGCAACCATGAAGGAGGCGTAGAAGCCCACGCCGAACTGTCCGATGAGTTCGGGATTGGCGGCGGATTCACCCTCTTTTTTATTTTTCTCAAGAGCTTCGAGAAAGGCTTTGGTTCCGGAATGAGCGATGGTTCCCAGGTTTTCCACGACCTCTTCACGGCTCATGCCGATTCCGTTGTCGGAGATGGTGAGGGTTCCGGCTTTGGCGTCGGGGGTGATGCGGATTTCCCATGCCTGGGCGAGTTCGGGTTTGGTCAGGGAGAGGAAACGGGCCTTGTCGATGGCGTCGGCGGCGTTGGCGATGAGTTCACGCAGAAAAATATCCTTGTTGGAGTAGACGGAATGGATCATCATGTGCAGCAGTTCGCGCACTTCCGTTTGAAAACGCATGTTTTCCATGATGGAGAGCTCCTTGATGCGGGTTGCTGATTGTTATTTGGCTTTCTGGACTTCATTCGTGGCGGAATGATAGTCGTTGCAGTAGAATCCGGCTCCTTTGAAAATGATTCCCGCGCCGGTTCCGATCTTGCGTTTGAGGGCGTCCTTGCGGCATTTCGGGCATTTTGTCAGATGCGCTTCCATCATGTTCTGGAATTTTTCAAATTCGTGTCCGCAGCTCGTGCAGACATACTCGTAAGTAGGCATTTCCAATCTCCGTCTTTTATTTCCAAATTTTGTTCAGTTTTATCCCGCAATACAAGCAATATGCGTGCCAACAGTAAAATACGCTCGAAGAAAGGAGCCGTTGACCATGAAAAGTGTGACATTCTGTCACGATATGCTGATTTTTATGTGCCAGTGGCACAGAGGCAATGAATGACATCCCGGTTTTTCCATGGAGAAGAAAAAGAATTTTCGGAACGTTATGTTTGTAAACAGGATTCGAAGACGGTATATTTCCGTGTTCCGGACAAAACGGTCCGGATGCGGGCGGATCGGAATCAACGGCGGAACTTCCGGTTCTCCGATTCCGTCCGGTGAACTTTGTTTTCAGGAGAACGAACGATGAAAATCCTTTTCTTTTCCGATGTGCATGGCTCTCCGGATGCTCTCGCTCTGATGGAGAGTCAGATGGCGGGACTGAATCCGGAGCTGCTTGTCCTTCTCGGCGATGTGCTGTACCACGGGCCGCGCAACCGCCTGAGAGAGGATTACGCGCCGCAGAAAGTGGTCGCCATGCTGAATCCGATGAAAAACAAACTGATCGCCGTGCGGGGAAACTGCGACTGCGAAGTCGATCAGATGCTGCTTGAATTCCCGATCATGGCGGAGTACTCGACCCTCTTTGCCGACGGCCGCCGCTTTTTCCTGACGCATGGGCACCATTGGAATCCGGAGAAACTGCCGCCGGTTCCGTCGGGGACGGTTCTTGCGTTCGGACATACGCATCTGCCCGTGCTGGAGAAGGGGGAGGGAGGAATTGTCGCATTCAATCCCGGTTCCATTTCTCTGCCGAAGGGAGGCAATCCGCCTTCGTTCGGATTTTATGACGGAGGCAGAATTTCCATTTTCAACCTGGAAACATCGGATGAGATGAAGAGTCTTGTCCTTTCCTGAACCGGAGGGCTGTTTTCATGAAAGTTATTGACGTTCATCTGCACTTTTCCAAATGCGACGGATTCGACCAAATCGCTCTCGCCGCCGGACATGAAAACTCTCCGGAGCATCTTGCACGGACATTTGAAGAAAATGATATTGTTCTTGCAATCGCGATGGGCGAGATGGGCGGCGTGCGGCTGGAAGGGGTCTGTTCTCCGCGCAGTCCGAATCTGGCGGGAACGGTGAAGCCGGGGGAGAAGTATCCGCATCCGCCCTTCATCGCCTACTGCGCAGGAGTCGAGAGCCGCGAGATCGTTCCGGAGACGACTCCGCGTTCGATCGCCGAATTCGAACGGCATCTTCGGACTCCGGAGTGTGTCGGAATCAAACTCTATCCCGGTTACAATGCCTGCTATCTGAACGATCCGGTTCACTATCCGTATTACGAACTTGCGCAGCGGTATGATGTGCCGGTGGTGATCCACACTGGCGAACTGGCCGGAACGCGCGGTCTGCTGAAATATTCCCATCCGCTGACGGTGGACGAGGTTGCCGCGAACTTCCCTAACGTCCGTTTTGTGATGGCGCATTACGGCAATCCGTGGATCGTGGATGCGACTGCCGTGGCGGCAAAGAATCCGAATGTGTATCTTGATCTTTCCGGACTGGCGGAAGGCAATTTCACTGCCGACTGGTTCTGGAGCCATTTCAAGGGACAGATGGAGTTCACGCGCATGTGGCTGACCTATCTCAACAACTGGGACAAGGTGCTCTATGGATCCGACTGGCCGCTTGTGAATATTCCGGCGTATCTGGAAGTGATCCGGAGACTGGTGCCGGAGGAGTTTCAGGAGAAGGTCTTTTTCGAAAATGCCTGCCGGGTTTTTCCGAAAGTGAACGCTCTGCTTTCGAATGCCGGGAAAACAACATTGTAAAAACATTGTAAAACGTCTTGCTTTTTTCGGACGGAACATGTAAAGTCGTCCGCAGAAAAACCGGAGGTGGAAGATGCGGAAAATCCTGTTGTCTGTTCTATTGATATTGTTTGTCCTGTCGGTGGTTCATGCCGCGGCGGAAGTGACCGTTGTTCCTGGCGCGGAAGCGGAGAAGTCGTATTCCGAACTCTGGAAGACTCTGGAGAATCCGCCCGCCGGAATGGATTCCGGCAGGATCGCGGAATGTTTCCGGGATGTTCTGAACCGGCTCGGAAAACGGAACCGGCCGGAAGAGTATGACAAACTGCTGCATCTTGTCCAGACAAAGTATGCGGAGAATCCCGATGTTCTGGTGATGATGGCAAATTGTCGGTCCAGTTTTCCCGATTACGGATATAGGATCGGAGAGGTGTTCACGCGCGGTGGGAACCGCAGCGGTACCGGAGAGATGCTTTCCTGTCGGGAACGCGATCGCGTTTTCATGCTGAAGCTGTTTCTCTTTGCGATGAAGCGTGCGGAGAAAAGTGTGCGGACTCTTCCGGAGCGATTCTATGGTGCGTTTGCCGGACTGCTGATTCCGGAACCGGAGCGGAGCTGGAAATTGCAGAATCTGACGGATCTGCAAAACGCTCTGCCGGATTACCAGCCACGCTGGAAAGCGGAGCCAAGACTGCCATCTCCCGTCAATTCTGACGGATCTCCAATATTTTATTCTGTTCCGTCAAATTTTGATTTGGCGAAAAATGACGGAGAGCGTCTGCGTTTTCTTCTTGCAAAGGCGGGGAAGGAAGGGGAACAGATGCTGGCGGATTTTCTGTGCCGTCAGTTGGATCCTTCGGGGAACTGGCGATGGGTGTACAGGACCTATCAGTCGACGAAAGAGGGGGAACAGTTTTTGAAATCCCTTTCCGACGGTGAGACGCTGGCGTATCTGGCGAATGGGTTTCAGCGGATCTCTCTGCCGGATGATCAGAATTACATCGCAATTTACCGGAAATACGGGAAGTACAAGGTTCTGGGTGATCTTTATGTCGCGCGGCGGCAGTTCCCGCGCGCATTGAAGGAGTATCAGGCGGCGCTGAAAGCCTCTCCCAAAGACAAGGGATTGATGGAGCGGATTCATCAGCTCAAAGACAATCTCTGCATGCTTGCTCCTGTCAAAGTGCAGACGGCGGGACGGGAACCGGAACTGACTCTGATTTACCGCAATGCCGTGGAAGCGGAAGTGACGGTTCGCTCCCTGGATGAGAAGAAAATTCTGAATACCGTTCTGGAACTTCTTTCGAAACCGCAGAGGGAGTTTTCGCCTGGGGCTTTTTATGGTCTTTCCGTGCCGGATCTGGAGAAACACTTCCACGGAGCCGTCGGGGAAGAGAAGGCGAAGTTTTCTCTGAAACTGGATCCGGAGCGGGATCATTCCGATACGGAAAAGAAATTCCGTCTGCCGCTGAAGGAGGCGGGAGCGTATCTGGTGACCGTTTCTCTGAAAGACGGCAACACTTCGCAGATGATCGTCTGGCTGACGGACTACGCGCTGACCATGACGCAGACAACGGATCAGCCGAATCGTCTTCTTCTGAATCACGCCGCCACCGGAGCTCCGGTCCCGGACCGGAAGATTCGGCTTCACTTCTTCCGGACGGTCTATGCGCAGAAGCCTGAAGAGATCCGGAAATTCGGAAAGGTTCGGATTGAAACAAAGAATCTGACGCTGACGACCGATGCCGATGGTTCCGTTGTTATGCCGGCAATGAATATGAGCCTTCTCTGGGCGGTTGCCGATGTGGATGGCAGAATGGCCGTTTACACAGGTGGAGGATATTTTTCCGGAGAAAGGCAGGGGGCGGGAGCAATTTACGATCGCACGATGGCGTTTCTGATTACGGACCGTCCGATCTACAAGCCGGGAAACACGGTGGAATTTTCGGGATTTTTGCGGCGTGCCTCGTATCGGGAGAATGTGTCGTACCGTTATCCGGCATCTGTGTTTGTGACGGTGACGGCTCCGTTCGGAAAGGAGCTGTATTCGGCGGAGATGCCGGTCAGCCGGAAGACCGGGGCGTTTGCCGGACGTTTCCGTCTGCCCGCGGATGCCGCGCTCGGAGGATACTGGATTGCTGCCTGGACCCGGAAGGCGGGAGATTATCTCGGGAATATCCATTTCCGTGTGGAGGAGTACAAAAAGCCGGAATACCGGGTTGCGGTGAAGCTGCCGTCGGGGGCGGTGAGGATCGGAGAGACAATTTCCGCGTCTGTTTCCGCGGACTATTATTTCGGTCAGCCTGTTGCGGATGCCGAAGTGAGCTGTTCCGTGTATCGCGAGAAGGCGGAACCGTATTTCCCGCTGACCGGTCCGTTTGACTGGCTGTACGGACGCGGCTATCTTCTCTCCTCCAGCTCGTTCTTCTGGCATTTCTTTCCGTATTATTCGGAACGCTCTCTTGTGTTGCGGACTGCCGGAAAACTTTCTGCGGAGGGCAAATTCGAGTTCAAGATTCCGACCGCTGGAATCAAGGAGCGCTTCGGAGCGGACAATTACCGCTATACGGTTTCCGCGGAAGTGACCGATTCCTCGCGCCGTGTGGTTTCCGCACAGGAAAGCGTGATGGCGACGGCATCTCCGTTCACGCTGTTTGTGTATCCGCTTTGCGGTTTCACGCGACTGGATGGAACAACCACGCTCCGCATCGCCGCGATGGATCCCGCCGGAAAGGAGCTGGAAGGAACGGGAATCGTGAAGCTCTTCCGCCGCGGCATTCAGGCGAATGGGAAATTCGAACGGGTTGGAGAGTGTTTGAAAACGATCCGTTTCCGGAGCGGGGAGAATCCTTCGTTCCGTCTGAATGTCTCCGGGGTGTATGAGGCGTATGTCGAGTTTACTTCGAA
>CALXMJ010000190.1 GCA_944389445.1 uncultured Victivallales bacterium
CATGGAGGTTTATGATGGAATATGTGAAGCTTAACAACAATGTTGAAATGCCGGTTCTCGGATATGGAGTTTATCAGGTAACTCCGGCAGAAAGTGAACGGTTTGTCTCTGAAGCCATTCAAGTCGGTTATCGCTCAATTGATACAGCCCAGGCATATGGTAATGAAAACGGTGTCGGAACTGCAGTCAGAAAAAGCGGCATTCCACGAAACCAATTTTTTCTGACTACCAAAATCTGGATTTCCAACGCCGGATACGAAAAAGCCAGAGCTTCAATCGAGGAATCTTTACGCCAATTGCAGACAGACTATATTGATCTTCTGCTGATCCACCAGCCTTTTAATGATTATTACGGAACCTATCGAGCCATGGAAGAAGCATACAGGAAAGGCAAAGCCCGTGCGATAGGAGTCAGCAATTTCTATCCGGATCGTCTGGTTGACCTTTGTCAGTTTGTCGAGATTCCTCCGGCAGTCAACCAGGTGGAAACCCATGTTTTTCAGCAACAGGTCAAGGCGCATGAGATTATGTTGAAATATGGAGTTCAGCATGAGTCCTGGGGACCGCTTGCAGAAGGAAGGAACAATATCTTTTCCAATGAAATACTGGCATCGATAGGTGAAAAATATGGAAAATCCGTTGCTCAGGTGGCATTGCGTTTCCTGATCCAGAAAGGCATTGTGGTCATTCCGAAAACAACTCACCGGGAACGGATGGTGCAAAATTTAGATGTCTTTAATTTCCGGCTCACAGACGGGGAATTGGCTCAAATTGCCACCCTGGACCGGGCGGAAAGCGCATTTTTTTCACATTATGATCCGGAAACGGTCGAATTTATCACAGGGCTCGGCAGAAAATGAATGGCAATTATTGTACTTTGACATTTACAGAGACATTCCGCAAATGGAGTCTGGATATCCAAGCGGGGAAATACTTTGCCTGGAAAACATTATTATCGGCAATATTTTTATGTCTTCCTCTCTTTAGCGGCTGCAATGCGGAAGAAACGGCGAAAGTGCCCCCCGGCTCGAAAAAGATCCTGATTGCCGTATTTTCCTATACTGGCAATACACGGCAGGTAGCGCAGGCGATCCAGCAGAAAACCGGAGGCACGTTGATAGAAATCGAACCGGAAACGCCGTATTCCAAAGATTATCAGGCTGTGGTGAAACAGGGCAAGGCGGAGGTCGATTCCGGCTTTCTGCCGAAATTGAAAACGAAAGTGACGGACATTCGCGATTATGATGTGATTTTCGTCGGGTCGCCGATCTGGTGGTACACGATTGCGCCACCTGTGGCAGCCTTTCTGCACAATCATGATTTTTCCGGCAAGACAATTGTTCCGTTCTTTACACATGGCGGTTACGGCATCGGGCACAGCCTGAAGGACATTCGGAAATATGCGCTGGGAGCGGTGCTGACCGGGGAATTCGAGCTGGACCGGGATTCCCTGAAAAAAATAGATGCCGGTGTAACAAAATGGCTTAAGGAGATCGGAGTCGGGAACATGACAGACAGCAGAGAGACGTCACACATCAGCACTGCGGATTCCATCCGCGACATCGTGAATCATCCGGCGTTCCGGGATTTCGGGCGGTGTCTCCTGCCGTGGGACGACAGCCGGCGGAATTACGATATTCCGCTGAACCGGGTCGCGACACTGCTTCCGTATCACAGCAACGTGAATCCGGAGGAAGCCGCCGCTTCGCTCAACCGTCTGATCGACGACGCCGATGCCGGGAAGAAAATCTTTTACGACATCTACACGGAACAGGAAAAAGCGGCGGTTCCGGCAAAACGCAACACGGGACTTTTCTTCTTCCGGGGAAAGCCGGGCGCACCGTTCGCTGTAGTGAATCCGGGCGGCGGATTCGCCTATGTCGGTTCCTTTCACGAGGGGTTTCCATACGCCGCCGAGATCAGCGGGAGAGGCTACAACGCTTTTGTTCTGAAGTACCGTACGGGAGGGGGACAGTATGCGGTCGAGGATCTGGCGGCGGCGCTGAAATTCATCTTTCAGAATGCCGATGAACTTGGCGTCGGAACGAAACATTATTCGCTGTGGGGAAGTTCGGCGGGTGCGCGCATGGCGGCGTTCATCGGTTCTTCCGGTCTGTTCCCGAAACCGGCGGCGGTCGTGATGGCTTATACCGGGCAGTCGGAGTTCACGCAGAACGATCCGCCGACTTTTTCCGTGGTCGGTTCGGATGACTGGATCGCCAGTCCTTCCGTGGTGGAACATCGGGCGCGGAGAATGAAGAACGCCGGAATTGATGTTGAATTTCATAAATACCGCAATGTCGGACACGGTTTCGGCTCCGGCAGGGGAACGAGCGCGGAGGGCTGGATCGGCAACGCGGTCAAATTCTGGGAAAAACACATTTCATAAAGGAGGCGGCAAATGAAAACAAGAAAACTCGGCAATCTGGAAGTGTCGGCAATCGGAATGGGCTGCATGGGATTCAGCCATGGTTACGGGGCGATTCCCGCGGAGGAAGAATCCATTCGTCTGATCCGGAAGGCTTATGACCTCGGATGCACGCTGTTTGACACGGCGGAAGCCTACGGGCCGTATGTGAATGAGGAACTGGTGGGAAAAGCGGTCAGGCCGTTCCGGGATAAAATTGTGTTGACAACCAAATTTGTTCCGGTTTCTCTTGCAGGACAGGAGATTCCGGAGGGCAAACTGAGCCGCCGGGGGGTGAGGAACGCTCTGGAGGCTTCGTTGAAACGGCTCCAGACGGATTATGTCGATCTGTATTATGAGCACCGGGTGCCGCTGGACAGCCGTGTCGAGGACGTCGCGGAGTGGATGGGCGAGCTGATCCGGGAAGGCAAAATCCGGGCATGGGGTCAATCCCAGTCCACGCCGGAACAGATACGCAGAGCACATGTTGTGACGCCGCTTGCCGCGGTTCAGAGCGAATACTCCATCATGGAGCGGATGTTTGAAAAAGAGGTGATCCCGACATGCGGGGAACTGAAGATCGGCTTTGTCGCCTTTTCCCCTCTCGCCAGCGGCTTTTTGAGCGGGAAATATACAAAGGACATGCACTATTCCGGTGATGATGTGCGGCGGGTCATCACCCGTTTTTACAAGGAGAATGTGGAGGCGAACCAGCCGCTTCTGGATTTGCTCCACGAGTTCGCCCGGGAGAAACACGCGACACCTGCGCAGGTCTCGCTGGCATGGATGCTGTACAAGAGGGATTTCATTGTCCCGATTCCGGGAATGAGGCGGGATGAACGGATTGTCGAGAACCTCGGCGCAGTGGAAGTGGAGCTCTCCGATGCGGAATTTGAACGCATCGAACAGGCGTTGAGCCGGATTGTCATTCACGGCAACCGGACGGATCAGGACATTGCCAAACTGGGAACCGTGAAATCGCAGTGAACAAGACGGAGGCGGAAACATGACATCATCGACCTCGTCTGACAAGGTGGAATTCACACAGGTCATCAGCAAACGGCCGGAAGGGGTATCCGCCGGTAATTCGGGAACTCATCTGAGCGATATTATCGGCGGTTCCGATCAGGTGATCGAAACGGTGGATCTCGCCGCTGATCCCTCGGTTGAATTCCGCCGTATGCTTGAGAGGAGCGGCAGCCGCTACAAAATCCTGAAACTGATCGCGGAGGGCGGATTCGGGCGGGTTTTTCTTGCGCAGGATCTGATTCTGGGACGGAAGGTCGTCATCAAGTCCCTGAAAGAAAAACACCTTGCCCGGCCGGAGAGCGTCAGGAAGTTCATCGCGGAAGCCAAACTCAACGCCCAGCTTGACCATCCGGCGATTGTACCTTTGTACAGCCTCGACACCGACAGTGCGGACGGGCTTCATCTGGCGATGCAGCTCATCGATGGCATCACCTTGAAGGAGTATCTGAAACGCTGCCGGGAACGGATGCGGGAGGAGCCGCCGCGCAACCGGCGTTATGAACGTTCGCTCCAAGTGAGGCTCGAAAGTTTTCTCCGGGTCTGCGATGCGATTGAATACTGCCACAGCCGCGGAATCATCCATTGCGACCTGAAGCCGGAAAACATCATGCTCGGCCGTCACGGGGAAGTTTATGTGATGGACTGGGGAATCGCCTGCCCGGTGGGAACCGATCGCAGAGGACATCTTGACGGAACGCCCTCATACATTGCTCCCGAAGCATTCCAGGACGGCGTAACTACCCCGCAGACCGATGTTTTTGCACTTGGGATGATTCTGAATGAGATCGTCACCCTGCGCGATCCTGTTACGGGGGCTGACTTTAAAGAGGTCATCACCAGAGTCTGTGCGGGGGAATTCGAGCCTTCTACGCCGCTCAATCCCCGTATTCGTATTTCCAAAGCACTGCGGGCGGTCATAGAAAAAGCCCGTGCCGTTGATCCGGCAGATCGTTACCGCAGCGTCAAACTGCTGGCGGCAGATGTCCGTCACTATCTTTTCAATGAAGAGGTGGCTGCCCGGCCGGATTCCCCGCTTCAGAAGCTCATGCGCTTTATGTACCGCCACCGTTACGCGACGCTGTTGACGATGGCGGCCATTTTCTGCATTTCAGCTGCAATGGCAATTTACGGGGTGCGCCGCGAACAATGCGTTGCAGAGCAGGTGAATCTCGAAATGATGCGCCGCCTGAAAGTCCAGGGGATAACGGAAAAAGCTGCGATAGAGATCGATAGCCGGCTTCTTCGCATTCGGGAACAGCTCAAGGGACTTTCCACCAGCATGGGTATAGAACTTGTCAAGCCGGAACGGGGGAGAGATACAACACGCTTTTATCTTTCGCAGGAATTCGCGCCCGGCTTGAAAGAGCGTCCCTCCGGATTATTTCGGATGCCGTTCTACAACCAGGAGATCAGTCTGGAAAATGCCGCCTATTTCAAGCCGGAATTCATGCCGCGTTCTGAGCTGGAACCGCTCGTTCGGCAACTTCGCGTTTCCCGCCGTCAGGGGCTTGCGCTGATCCTCGACAATGTCCAGAATGAGGAAGGGAAGACGCTTTCCACCGAAGAGAGCCTGCGCCGCTTCCGGGAGCGCGGCAGCCTGCTCCGGCGCATTACCTATCTTTTTGACAACGGTGTGGTTCTGCGTTTCCCAGGCATGTATGAGGCGGTTGCTTCACCTGACGAATTTCAATGTTCCTGGCTTCGAAAACAGCGGGAACGGGAGTTTACCCGGATGCTGTGGAGTCCTCCCTATCCGGATACTTCCGGTCATGCGGTCGTCTCCTGCTGGCTGCCGATTCTCAACCCGGCGGGAAAAGAAGTCGGATTGACCGGATTTGAACTTTGCTTTCACGAGCTGGTCAGGCCGCTTTTTCAATTGGCGCGCAACGAGAATTATCAGACACTCTGCTTCTTGCTGGATGCGGATGGCAATCAGATATTCACAACGGAAGACCAGGATTTTGAAGAGGCTCATTACCGGAATGCAGCAGAGACCGCCACGACGAAACGTCCTTTCCGTTATCCTGAACTGCTCTGCCGGTTCCGCAATGACAGCTCTCCCCAATTCATTGCCCGGTTGGACGATCGGCTGGTGCGGGTCTCCTGGGCAAAGATTCCCCAGGCGGGCTGGACACTTGTACGGATAGTCCCTCCCGGAACCGCTGACCGCATAGACCGCGTGCTGGATGAAGCGAACCGGCACAATATCGAACAGGAAATCAATCTCGAACGCGAATTGTTCGTCTGGTGACGATAAACCGGGGAATGATCCCCAACAACCTGATAATGGAGGATGAAACATGATGAAAAGAGCAATGGCATGTGCAATCGCGGCCTCGCTGATCGGAGGAATCTCCGCTTCGGCGCGGGATGCGGGATCGGGCAAAGTGGAAACGCAGCCGGATAAAATCCTGATCGCCTGTTACTCGTGGGGCGGCAACACCCGGACGGCGGCGGAAATGATCCGGCAGGCAACCGGCGGAACGCTGTTTGAAATCAAACCGGCCAAACCGTATCCGACTGAATACCGCAGATGTACCGAGGTCGCCAAACAGGAGATCAATGCCGGTTTCCGGCCGGAACTGGCGACGGAGATTGATCTTGAAAAGTATGATGTGATCTTCGTCGGCTCCCCGAACTGGTGGGGCACGATGGCTCCGCCGGTGGCGACGTTCCTGACCACACACGACCTGAAAGGGAAAACCGTCATACCGTTCTTCACGCACGGCGGAGGCGGAATGCAGCGCTGCGAAGCCGATGTGAGGAAGCTCTGCGGCAAATCCAATGTCTTGAAAGCTGCGACTTTCTCCGGCGGAAGCATCCGTTCCGCCGGGGAAGCGATGCAGAAATGGCTTGATGAAGTTATTTCGGTCAAACCGGCGGCGCTTTCGGCAAAGGAGCGGAGTATTGCCGCGATCAGCATGTACACCGCGCGCGGCGATATGGAAAATCTGAAAACGGCGCTGAACGCCGGGCTTGACGCGGGGCTGACCGTCAATGAGATCAAAGAGGTCCTTGTCCAGCTCTACGCCTATTGCGGTTTTCCACGCAGTTTGAACGCGCTCAACAATTTCATGGCTCTGGTCAGGGAACGGGAAGCACGGGGGCTCAAAGATGTACCGGGCAGGCTGCCGGGGCCGCTTCCGGCGGGAGACAGCGTCGCATTCGGAGGGACCAACCAGACGAAGCTCTGCGGCGTGGAAATCAAGGGGCCGGTCTATGAATTCGCTCCGGCGATCGACCGGTTCCTGAAGGGGCATCTGTTCGGCGACATCTTCGGGCGCGACAACCTCGACTGGAAAACTCGCGAACTCGCCACCGTCGCCGCGCTGGCCGCGATGGACGGCACCGAACCCCAGCGCGATTCCCATATCCGCGTCGGCAAGCACAACGGACTTACCGACGCGCAGATCGCCGAGGTGCTGGCGCTGGCCGCTCCCCTCAGGCGCAAAGATGTTTTTCCGCAAGGCACGAAAATCGAAAGCGCCACTTTCAATGGAGACGCATGGCTGGCTCCGCTGATCGACAATCGGAACGCCGATCTTGCCGCCTCCAACGTGACCTTTGCCCCCGGCGTGCGCAACAACTGGCACACGCATTCGGTCGGCCAGATTCTGCTCTGCACCTCCGGTGTCGGTTATTATCAGGAGCGCGGCAAGGCGGCGCGGCGGCTTCTGCCCGGTGATGCGGTCGATATCCCCGCCGGGGTCGAACACTGGCACGGCGCGGCGCCGGACAGCGATTTTTCCCATATCGCTGTTATGCCGAAACGCAGTGAAAACAAAACCGTCTGGGGCGGTCCGGTTACGGAAGCGGAATACGCCGCGGCCGTCGAAAAACAATAACACGAACAGGAGGATCAATTTATGAATAAAAATATAATGACTCTGCTGCTTGCCGGGGCAATGCTGTTTTCGCTTTCCGCCGCGGAAACGGAGAACCGTATCCCGGCCCGTGGGCTTGCCCTCGATAAACCCGGTTCCGATTTCCGCATCGTGGACTTCACCCGCGATGCGCTCGGCCCGAAGGATATCCTGATTGAAATCGACTACTCCGGCATCTGCCACAGCGACATTCACTCCGCGCTTAACGAACACGCCGCACCCGATTCCAAGCCCCTGTTCCCGATCATCCCCGGCCACGAGATGGCGGGACACGTCGTCCGGGTGGGAAGCGAGGTGAAAAAATTTGCGGTCGGCGACCTGGCCGGGGTCGGCTGCTTCGTCGATTCGTGCGGAGAGTGCCGCGAATGTAAACGCGGGCTGGAACAGTTCTGCCTGGTCCGGGACCCGGTCCCGAACCTGCTCAAGGACGGCAGGAACTTCCGGGGCGGCTATTCCAACCGGATCGTCGTGCCGGAACGCAACGCAATCAAAATTCCGGCGGGAGCCGAACTTTCGCGTGTGGCTCCTCTGCTCTGCGCCGGTATCACGGTCTGGTCGCCGATTCATTTTTCCAAAGTGAAGAAAGGCGATACGGTCGGCGTCGCCGGTTTCGGCGGACTCGGCCACATGGCGGTCAAGTATCTGGCCGATCTCGGCGCGAAAGTGACGGTCTTCGACATCACCGAGGAGAAGCGGGACGATGCGCTCCGCATGGGTGCCGAACGCTATGTGAATATGAAGCAGCCGGAGGCGGCCGGAGGGCTGGCCGACTCCTTCGACTTCATCATTTCCACGATTCCGTCGGATTACAGGCTTACCGATTATGCGAAGCTGCTGAAATACGGCACCGGCGAACTGGCGGTGGTCGGCCTGCCGCCGACCGCATCGGTTAAAATACTGGAGCTCCTGGCGGTCCCCCACCGTAAAATCTACACCTCGGTTGTCGGCGGCATCGGGGAGCATCAGGAGTGTATGGATTATTCCGTCGCTCATGGGATTTACCCAGAGGTCAAGCTCATCCCCGCCACGCCGGAGGCGCTGAAGGAAGCCTATCAAAACGTGATCGACGGCAAGGTGAAATTCCGTTATGTGATCGATATGAAAACATTAAAGTAAACAATGGAACGGGAGTTTTGTATGAAGGTATTACTGGTAAATGGTTCGCCGCATGAAAAGGGCTGTACTTATACGGCACTCCGGGAAGTCGCGGACGCTCTGAATTCCGAAGGGGTCGAAACGGAATTCTACACCATCGGCACGGAGGCGACCGCCCCCTGCCGCCATTGCTGCGCCTGCCGGAAACTCGGACGGTGCGTAATCAAAGACAGAGTGAATGATTTCGTCGATTACGCCGCCGGATTCGACGGTTATGTGATCGGTTCGCCGGTACATTACGGGTCGATGTGCGGAGTTGCCGTGCCGTTTCTGGACCGGGCGTTTTATGTGAGCTTCATGTCCGGGCGCAACATCTTCCGCCTGAAACCGGCGGCGGCAGTCGTCAGCGCCAGACGCGCCGGAACCACGGCGACTTTCGATCAGTTGAACAAGTATTTCCTGATCTCCCAGATGACCGTGATCGGATCAAGATACTGGAACATGGTCCACGGCATGACCCCGGAGGACGTGCGAAAGGACGAAGAAGGCATGCAGACCATGCGGATACTGGGCCGGAATATGGCCTATCAGCTCAAGTGTCTGGAGGCCGCCCGGAAGGCGGGTGTCCAGCCGCCGGCATGGGAACCCGATGTTTTAACGAATTTCATACATTGATAAAGGAATACAGCAAGATGAGCAGAATATTGATTCTGTCCTCCAGTCCCCGCAGGAACGGCAACTCCGATCTGCTTTGCGACCGGTTCGCCGAAGGCGCCGGCAAAGCCGGTCATCAGGTGGAGAAAATCCGCCTCGCCGAAAAGAAGATCGGGTATTGCACCGCCTGCTACGCCTGTAAAAAGGGAAAATGTCTGCAGCAGGACGACGCGCCGGAGATTCTGGAAAAAATGCTTGCGGCGGACGTGATCGTGCTGGCCACGCCGGTCTACTTCTACACCATGTGCGCCCAGCTCAAGGCGTTGCTCGACCGCACCGTCGCGATCTTTCCGCGCCTGACGGACAAGAAATATTACTACATCATGACGATGGCCGACACCAGTCGGGAGATGCTGAAAGGGACGATCGAAGCTCTGCGCGGTTTCCTCGACTGCTACGAAGGCTCCGTCGAAGCTGGAATGATCTGCGGACTCGGCGTTTACGAAAAGGGCGAAGTCCGGGAACAGCCGGTATGGGAAGAGGCTTACCGTGCCGGACTCCATGTCTGAAAGGGTGCGAAAGGAGAACTTTCCGATGGAAAGGATTCAACCGGAAAAACTGAAAGCCGCAAAGGCGGTTGTACAGAAGCTTTTTGCGCGGAACCGGTTCATTCAAATCGTGGAGGAAGGGAAAACCGCCCGGATCAGAAC
>CALXMJ010000191.1 GCA_944389445.1 uncultured Victivallales bacterium
AACAAACACCCATGCGTCCGTTCTTCCGATACAGAATCCGATCGACATCCACTCCGAGTCCGCGCAGCTGGACCGCAAAAGCACTGCTGACTGGATTTTCCGGCAGAGCCGTCAGATACCGGCTCTTTTCACCGAGAATCGCGAGAGAGGCACAGACATTCGCCTCCCCTCCCCCGAACGTCGCTTCCAGAGTCCCCGGCAGAGCCTGTGCAAAACGGGTCTTTCCCGCAGGTGCGAGTCTCAGCATCACTTCTCCGAATCCGGCAATCCACTTTTCCATCGTCTTCATCTCCTTTGTTATTTATTCTTATATTATGAGAATTTATTCTTATAATATTAAATTAATGGAAGAGAAAAGAAAATGCAAACGAAAAACGTTTGATTTCCGGAAAAAAACAGATAATTTATGGAGGAGATAACAGAAAAAGGTTGAGAAAACGGGACGGGAAAGAGGCTCCCGGACTTCTCTTCGGCAGGATCAGAGATGACAGACAGAACACAGATCAAGGACGGAGACAAAAGTTTTTCAAAACTGTTCGACATCATCGAACGGGTGGCGAAAAGCCGTTCCGGACTCAAGGGGAAGGAAATCGCGGAGGCATGCGGATTTCCGACCAGCACCACCTTCCGCATGCTGAAATTTCTGGTGGAAAGGGGATATCTGCGCAGTTCCGGGTCGCGGTATTCGCTCGGTCTGGGGCTTGCCCGGCTGGGAAACATTGCGGCGGCGCAGAATCCGCTGCTGAAGATATCGCGTCCGCATCTGGCGGAGCTTTCCTCGAAAACAATGGAGACGGTGCATCTGGCGGAACTCAAGGAGGACCGGATCCTTTATGTGGACAAAGTAGAGGGGATCCGTCCGGTCCGGATGGGATCGCTGATCGGCAATTACAGCCCGCTGTACTGCACCGGGATCGGGAAAGCGATTCTTGCCTTTCTGCCGGAAAAACGGGTCGATGAACGTTGCGGAAGAATCCGCTTCCTCCCTTTCGCGGAGCATACCATCCGAGCACCGGCCGCGCGGAAACGCGAACTCGCGGAAATCCGGAAACGGGGATATGCCATCGACAACTGCGAGCACGAACTCGGAGTCTACTGTCTCGCGGCGCCGATCCTGGATTACTCCGGCGCGGTTGTTGCAGGAATCAGCGTTTCCGGTTCCGAACTCTATCTCCGGGAAAAAACGGATGAAATTGCTCTGCTGGTCAAGGCGGCAGCTGAAAAAATATCCGCCGAATACAACGGATGAAAGGAATTCACTTCATGCGCAGAAAAGACCGCGAAATCAAAGACATTTCCGCCATTTACGCCATTCTGGACAAACTCGAATACGGACATCTTGCCCTCTGCGACGGCGATCAGCCATATGGCATTACCCTGAATTTCGGACATGAGCTCAAAGATGGAACGCTTCATCTCTATTTTCATGCCGCGCAGGAAGGACGCAAAATCGACTGCATCCGCAAAAATGCCTCCGCCTATTTCTTCGGGGAAACCGGCACGCAGTTCTATGAAGGCAAAAAAAATGGACAGAAATACTGGACCATGTTCTACACATCCGTCGCCGCCGAGGGAACCGTGGAACTCATTGACGGACTCGATGAAAAATATCATGCGCTGAAACTGCTCATGAAACATTTCATCGGCGATCAGCCGTTTGAGGTTCCGGAACCGGTTGTCCGCCACACCGCCATTCTGAAAATGACCGTAACTTCCATCACAGGCAAACAGAATCCCGGTCCGGGAGTTCAACCGCCGAACTCCTGAGTCAGCGATACAGTTCAAATTTCGGCAGTTCCGGCAGATATTTTTCGATCAGAGCCGGAGTGAATCCGTTTTGTCCGATCAGTTCACGGAAGAACCAGGCGCTCGGCTTCGGAGTCCGGCGGAAAGTTTTGAAGTCAACATGCACCAGCCCGAAGCGCGGAATAAAACTGACCCATTCGTAGTTATCCATCAGCGACCAGTGAAGAACGCCGCGGATGTCGACACCGTCGTCGATCGCCTCGCGAACCGCGGAAAGGTCCTGGCACATCTTGACGATTCTCCAGCGGTCATCGGTGCAGCAGCAGCCGTTTTCCGTGATATAGACAGGTTTGTCTTTCAGGCGCAGAAGTTCGTTGTAAAGCCCCTCCGGCCAGAAGCTGCTCATGTAGAACTCCTTGTCGATGAGTTTGAGTCTGGCATAAAGCGGGGGAAGAGCTCCGCCGCTTCCGGTTCGGGAGGAAACCTCATGCCGCGTATAATAATTGATCGCCCAGAAATCGAAGGAATCCTTCAGTTCCGGGAGCGTCTCCGCCTGGTAATGAGGGAAAACCAGTTCTCCGGTGCGGAGAGCGTGATAGAAGAACCCGTTGAGAATCCAGTCCTCCATGGCGGCATGGGCACGGTCGGCTTCGAAATGAGGATCCTTCGGCATGATGGAGGCCATCGCGTGAGGCGCACCGACCGGCTTCGAGGAATACGATTTCATGATCCGGAAGGCCTTCGCATGGCAGATCATGTAATTCCTGCGCAGTTCGAACTTGTCGCATCCCGGACGCTCCATGATGTTGATCTCATTGATGGTCAGCCAGAAATCGACCATCTCCTCAAGCTCCGGAACGATGAATTTGACATAGCGCTCGAAATAGAACAGGGCATTCCGGTCGGCAAATCCGCCCTTGTCCCAGAACCACGCGGGATCGCTGCCGTGAGAAACGGTGACGAATGTTTTGATTCCGGCCTCCTTCAGCAGATGCAGCAGATCACGGTAATGATCGACCGCCTCCCGGCAGAATTTTCCCTCCTCCGGTTCGATCCGCGACCAGGGAATGGAAAAACGGTACGCCTGATGCCCCAGCGTTTTCAGGAGTTCCACATCCTCCCGGTAAAGACGGTAGCTGTCACACGCCTTGCCGGAGTGGTGAATGAACCGCTCCGGATGGAGAGTCTGGTCGCGCCAGTTGATGGAGTGAATGTCATCGCCCTCGATCTGATGGGCGGCGGTGGCGCTTCCCCAGAGGAATCCCTCCGGGAAAACAATTGCGGGATAGTTATGCAAGTTCAACATGAAAAAACCTCTTTCTTGAAATCTGTCCTGGAACATCCGAAAATCACAGTCCCGGATGCTGAGATGAGTGATATTTTAAATTCAAATCAAAGTGGAAGCGCCCGGGAAAAGCGCCGTCGTTGGTATAACGGTTCGGGAAACCGGCGATGGAGCACTCGCCGGTCGTCCACCAGCGCTGCGGAACAATGAGCCGCGCTGTATGTCCGTCCGAGAGCAGGAGATTTCCGATCCAGCTTCCGCCGGTTCCGTGGGGAGCTCCCATCCGGTTGTTGATGTTGCAGACGGAATGAAACGTATACGGCGAACTGCTGTTTCCCCGTTCCGTCAGCAGAATGCGTCTGGAGGGAACCGCAACGTTCCCCGCCTTGATGTTATAGGTGCCGTATCCGATGTTCGGCGTGGCAGTTCCCGGCACATAGGAATCGGCGAAGCTGTTCCACTCGACCGCGTTGGACGACATGTTTCCCGGAATCAGATAGTCTATCTGGATGATTTTCCTGTATACGTTGACACGGGAATTCAAGGGTGACGGACAAAGAAACACTTTCGCCGCTTCCTGCACTTTCTCCAGATTGCTGCTCAGATCAATACCCGCCGAAACATAGGGAGCAATCTCCCGGGCATAATAACGGCTGGGGTAGCAGTCGGCGAAATCGTTGACATACATCATAATCGCTGTGCCAAGCTGTTTCAGGTTTCCTGAACAGTTGCTCTGCATCGCTTTCTCTCTCGCCGCATTCAATGCGGGAAGAAGAACTCCGGCAAGAATCGCAATTACAGCAATC
This sequence comes from uncultured Victivallales bacterium, assembly GCA_944389445.1. Classification (GTDB taxonomy): domain Bacteria; phylum Verrucomicrobiota; class Lentisphaeria; order Victivallales; family UBA1829; genus UBA1829. The sequence continues at coordinate 3,838 of CALXMJ010000191.1, forward strand.
ACGACCAGAAGCTCTATCAATGTAAAATTTTCAGACACAGCATCGGATGTTTCTTTCGAACGGAATATTTTTCTCATTTTCATACATCAGCTCTCTGTTGGTGATTCTTCCCGCCGGGCGCCCGGCATTCCCGGCGGGAATTCTGTGTTCAAGGTTTGAAAACCGGATTTTTGACTTCAAGCTCGCTCCCCTGGCCGGAAAAACGGACACTATAATGAAGCGCAACAGCCTCTGGTTTTACATTGACAACCCCTTCCAGAATCTGCGCATTCTCATGTTCCAGACGGAACTCCCGGCGTTCGCTGTAATTTTTCCCGGAACGGACAACGAAGAAGAAATCCAGATACACCACCATTCCGGTTTTTCCTTTCACGGTCAGAGCGAAACGGTTTTTCCCTTTTTCCAACCCGCCGAGATCGGAAATATGCAGTCTGCCGCCACGGGGAATGGATACAATTCCGCTTTTCACATCTGCCCGGGCCCCTTTCTGAAGTACATAACCATCCGGGGTTCCATCCTCGTCCAGATCGGTGGAAAGCGGCGGCATGATATTCTCGTCTGGTTGAGGCTTCGAGGCGTAAAGAATCTCCGCCCACTCCTCCTGGGTCCGAACCGGAATCCGGTTTTTCTTCAACCATTGCAGGAGTTCTTCATAGCCTTTGATGTAGGCATCCCATCCGCCTTTGACCCGGTTGACCCACATATGGGAAATGAAAATTTTCACCTGCCGTCTGGCAATGGAGTCGGCGATCCGCCGCTTCATGGCGGGAATGTCCTGTCCATTGTCCAGCCCTGTGAAATCGGGACGCATGCGGAATCGCTGGAGATCGGAGGCTGGATCGTTGAAAAAACAGTTCAGGCGCGAAGATCCGGGAATGCAGTCAGCGGAACGGTACCCGAACTCCCGTCCGTAGATTCCGGAAACTTTCTCCGTGGAGACGAAGCACTCCCATCCGCCCGGCTGGATCCAGGAC
>CALXMJ010000192.1 GCA_944389445.1 uncultured Victivallales bacterium
GGATTCCCTGATGTTTTTCCAGATGGTCGTGCGTGCGGTTCCCGTCAGCCGTCATGTGATCTCCTACTGTGCCGACCTTGCGCGCCTGTCGCGCCCGGACAATCCGGATGCGCCCGATTTCATCCGCAAGAACCTCTCTTACGGCGCAGGACCGCGCGCGGGACAGTATCTGATGCTCGCCGCGAAAGCCGCCGCCGCACTGGACGGCCGTGTCAACGTCTGCTGTGAAGACGTCCGCAAATCCGCACACGAAGTGCTGCGTCACCGCATGGCCTGCAATTTCCATGCCGCCGGAGAAAATCTGACCACGGATGCGCTGATCGACATGCTCCTTCAGGCGGTCCCGGAGCCGCGGAACTGAGATGTCCGACAGCCGCTACACCTATCTGCCGCCGGAAACGCTCGAATCCCTGAAACACATCGAGCTCGTTGCACGTTCTCTTGTGGAGGGCGGCATGCTCGGGCTTCACCGTTCCCCCTACCGCGGCTTCTCCTCCGAATTCGCGGAATACCGGAAATACTCCCCCGGCGACAGCGTAAAATACATCGACTGGAAAACCTACGCCCGTTCCGACCGTTACTACATCAAGTGCTTCGAAGAGGAAACCAATCTCCACAGCTACATCCTTCTGGACACCTCCGGTTCCATGGCAATGTCCGGTTCGGACGGCCGGCAGAGTCCCGCCAAATTCCATTACGCCTGCTACTTTGCCGCCGCGTTCATGTATCTTGCCCATCAGCAGCGTGATGCCCATGCTCTTTTCACTTGGAGCGATGCTCCCGGCGAATTCACCGGCTGTTCCAATTCCATAACTCATCTGTCATCGAATCTCCGACGGCTGGAGTCGCTGAAAGCGGAAGGCGTTTCCAATGCGGCGTTTTCGCTCGCTCGGATTGCGGAACGGATCCCCCGCCGGTCGCTGGTGATCGTTTTTTCCGATTTTCTGGAACGAAATTCGAATTTTCTGCGTCCGCTTCATCAGTTGACCTTCAAACACTGCGAAGTGATCCTCTTCCAGATCCTGAACGAGGATGAGCTCCGCTTCCCCTACCGCGGACTGATCCGTTTTCAGGATATGGAAACCGGAGAGTCCATGGAGCTGGAAAGCGAGGCGTGCCGTGAGTATTACCTCAATGCGTTGCGGAACTACAATGCCGAGCTGAAAAACTTCTGCGACCAGTACAAAATCACCTTTGAAACCCTGACCACGGCCGATCCGTTCGAACGGGCGCTCGCGGCATATTTCTCCAAACGGGAGGTGCTGTTCTGATGGAATTTGCCTCTCCAGCTTTTCTGTTTGCATTGCCGCTGGCGCTGGCTCCGCTGATTCTGCATCTGTTTTATCATAGAAAGCGTTCGACGGTGCTGTTTTCCTCGCTGATCTTTTTTGTCAGACGGGAAAAATATTTTGCCTATCGCCGCCGTCTGCTGGAAGTGTTCCTGATGCTCTGCCGGATTTTGGGTCTGGCTCTGATCGTGTTTGCTCTGGCGCGGCCTTTTTTCAAGAAAATCTCATTTCTGGCGGGGGCTGGAACGGAAGCGGTGATCGTCCTTGACGATTCCATGTCGATGCAGCGCTCCGTTCCCGGCGGACGAACCGCCTTTGAAGTCGCTGTACGGCAGGCGGAGAGCCTCATGAACTCTCTGAACAAGGAAGATTCCGCCGGACTTGTTTTTCTTTCCGGAAAGCGCGGAATCGAACCGACCAGGGAAAAACGGAAGATCGTTTCCGCTCTCCGCAAAGCCGCTGTGACGGGTTGCGCGGGCAATCTGACTCTTGCTGTCCGGCGGGCAGTCGAACTGCTGAACCGGTCGCAGGGAATCAACCGGGAAATCTATCTGCTGACCGATCTTCAGGAGACCATGCTGCCGAAGCGGAAGATCATGCTTTCCGACTGGAAGAACGGACGTCTCTTCGTCATTCCGGTTTCCGGTTCCTCGGAAAACTGTTCGCTGAGCGGGGGAATCCCCGATCCTTCCCTGAAAACTCCGGGATCAAGCGTCTATCTTCCGTTTTCAATCCGCAATTCGAGTCCGCGCGACCGGATGTTCAAAGCCGTGCTGAAGATCACAGGAAACATGGTGCAGTCGAAAATGGTTTCCGTCAAGGCGAATTCCTCTGCGAACGACCATTTCGTCTATGTTCCCGTTCGCGCCGGACGCGTGGACGGCACCGTCTCGATTGATGATCCCGATGTTCCTCTCGACAATGTCCTTCCGTTTTCCTTCTCCGTTTCGGATGTGATGAAAGTCCTGCTTCTCACCGGAGGGGAGGGCGGGAGCGCTCCCGATCCCTTCTACTACCTGCGAATGGCCGTTGAACCGAAAAAACACGCCTACGGAATCGAATTTACCGATGCCACCCTGAAAACCCTCGGCGCCTATGACCTGAAACAGTATTCCTTGATTTTTCTGTCTCCCGAGAGTTCATTCCAGCCGGAAGCGGTTGGAAAACTTCTGGATTTCATCCGGTCCGGCGGAACGGTCGCCGCGCTGCCGGAATCGGAAGGCTCCTCCCGTTTCTATAGCGCGCTGGCGGAACGGTCCGGCGGAGAACTGCCGAAGATTTTCGGTGCCGCCGCGGAAAAATCCGCTTCCGGCATCATTTTCGAACGCGGTCTTGCCTCTCTGAATGATCTTCTGCAGCTGAATCTCCTGCGCTGGCGGAAGCTGTTCGATTTGAACCGGCAGAAGGCCAATGTCCTTGCACGATGCGGATTCCGTTCCGTAATCGCGGAGTATTCCTGCGGCAGCGGACGGCTGATCGCTCTCGCTTTTGACCTGCGCCATCGTTTTTCCAACTGGCCGGAACTGAAATCCTTTCCGGTCGTAATGAATTCATTTGTAAATTATGCCGCCGGAATGAAAAGCAGGACCGTTCATCTGACTTGCGGCGGGACGCTCAATCTCAAGGAGAAAAATCTCACCTTCACCGATTCTCTCGGAGCTTCCGGTTCGATTCCGGACGGGATCTTCCGCGAGACCCTGCTTCCCGGAATAGCGCTTTTTTCCGGAGGTTCTTGCGAAACAGCCGTCATGACGCCTCCGGAACGGGAAAGTTCTTTGAAAACGATCGCTCTCTCCGGGATGAAGCAGGTCTTTGATTCACCGGTCAGCCTGCTGACTCCGGATGAGGAACCCGGATTCCAGATTGCCCGTCTGCGCCGAGGAACCGATCTGGCGGGAATTTCTCTGCTTGCCGCTTTGCTCCTGCTGACAGCGGAATTCATCCTCGGATCCGATCTTGCCGGATTCCGGAAACGGAAGGGAGAGCTGTAAATGCGTTTTTATCCCTTGCTGCCCTATCTGGTCATTGTGTTCGCCGCTCTGCTTTCGCTGGGAGCCGTCTACTGGACGGCTCGTGTCGCATACCGGAAAAAAATCCTGGGGATTCTCCGTTTCGCCTCCCTGATACTTCTGATCGTGATGCTTCTTTCTCCCGGCATGCTGCTGCGCACTCCGGATCTCAGCCGTTCCAACCTGATTTTCCTTCTGGACGGTTCCGCCTCCATGTCCGCCGCCGATATGCCCGGCAGAACCACCCGTTTCGATGCCGCGCGTGCTTCTCTGCGGACGC
>CALXMJ010000193.1 GCA_944389445.1 uncultured Victivallales bacterium
TATTTATGCGGGCTCCTTAGTCAATGAAAAGCTGCTGGACGGGAACTCTTCCGCCCGGAAATGCAACAGCGCCTCTCTTTCGTTCGAGGAGATTCTTGCAGTGATGCTGGAGGCATATCGGGAAGGAAAAAAAGTGGTTCGTCTCCATACCGGCGATCCAGCCATGTACGGGGCCGTTTCCGAGCAGTACCGGGAACTGGATCGGCTCGGGATTCCCTATGACGTGGTTCCGGGAGTCAGCAGTGTGTTTGCGGCCGCGGCAGCATTGAAAACCGAATTCACGATGCCCGGAATCACGCAGACTGCCATTCTGACTCGTGCCGCAGGAAGGACTCCGGTGCCCGAACCGGAAGAACTTTCGAAACTTGCCGCACACGGAACGACTCTCTGTCTGTTCCTGAGCGTTGGCGATATGGAAAAGGTGGTTTCCGCTCTGCTCGCCGCCGGTCGCTCTCCCGAGACTCCGGCAGCAGTCGTTTACCGCGCCGGATGGGACAATGAAAAAGTGGTCCGGGGAACCATTGCCGATATTGCGGAACGGGTAAAAGAGGCATCCGTCAAACGGCAGGCGATGATCGTGATCGGAGAGGTGCTCGCCCGGAACGGTGAGATGTCAGCCCTGTATAACCGGGAGTTTGCTCACGGATATCGGAAACAGAATGCTTTTCACGGAACAACCGCTGTTTTTGCGTTGACAAGTGCCGGGGCTTCCAAAGCCGCCGAGATCGCCGCAGGACTCGATTCGAAAATCATTCTGCCGGAAAAATTATCGCATCTTGTTTCTAAAGAAAGAATTGTGACTTATCCTGACGGCGGCCTCCATGAGGCGTTCCGCAAAGCGTGGGAAGAATTCGATGGTCTCATCATGATAATGTCATCGGGAATCGTGGTTCGGATGTGTGCGGAGCTCTGCCGACACAAATCAAGTGATCCGGCAGTGGTCGTAACGGATGAAGAGGGCAATCATGCCGTCAGTCTGTTGAGCGGCCATCTCGGAGGAGCAAACCGGCTTGCGCAGGATGTCGCTTCCATTACAAACGGCGTTCCTGTTGTGACAACCGCCAGCGATGTACGCGGAATCATGGCGTTTGACGAGATGGCTTCCCGTCATGCTCTTCACGTTGTGAATCCCGAGGCAATCGTCAAACTTGCCGCTGCAGTTCTGGAAGGAAAAAAAGTGGATCTCGTTCTGCCGGAACATCTTTATCGTCGTTATTATGCCAGTTCGCCGCAATATTCCCTTGTCTCTGCTCCTGGAGAGAATCCCGCGGTGGTTCTCCTGAAAAATGGGGAGACTCCCCGGGAGTATGGCGTTCCGGTCCTGTATTTGAAACGGAAAAAATTTGCTCTCGGAATCGGATGTCGGAGAGATGCCGCGCTTTCGGATCTGGAAGCCGTTGCATTGCAGGCTCTTGAATCCGTCGGCGCCGATTGGGAGAGTGTGGATTCCATTGCTACAGCGGAATTGAAACTGGATGAGCCGGCGATTCTTCAGCTGGCGTTCCGTCATTCCATTCCGGTGACGGGGTATTCTGCAGAGGAGCTGAACCGGATTGAAGTGCCGGATCCTTCGCCTGCCGCCATGGAAAAACTTGGAATCAACTCTGTCTCGGAAGCGGCGGCAATTCTAGCGTCTGGCGGAGGAGCCCTCGCGGTTCGGAAAATAAAAGGAAACGGTGTGACCGCCGCATTGGCGGAGAAGGTGGATCATGAGTCATAAAATTTATGCTGTCGGACTCGGTCCCGGATGTCCGGCGATGCTTTCGCCCCGGGCAAAGGAGGTCCTGGAAAACTGCGATACCATTGCCGGCTACCGAAGTTATCTGGAGCAGATTCCGGATCTCATTGAAAACAAACAGATTATTGCAAGTGGTATGCGTCAGGAACTCGATCGCTGCCGCACCGCACTGGATGCCGCGAAAGCCGGGGCGTCCGTGGCGGTGGTTTCTTCCGGCGATCCGGGAATCTACGGAATGGCAGGACTCCTGATGGAACTTTCTGAAGCGGAGGAATTTCAAGGAATTGAAGTGGAGGTCGTTCCCGGAATAACGGCGGCGTCTGCGGCAGCGGCGCTGGTCGGCGCTCCGCTGATGTGCGATTTCGCGGTTATCAGTCTGTCTGATCTGCTGGCGGACCGGAATACGATTCTGAAACGTCTTTCCGCCGCGGCGGAGGCGGATTTCGTAACCGCGCTTTACAATCCCGGCAGCACTCGCAGACGTGAACTGCTTGAACAGGCGATCGCTCTTTACCGGCGTGTTCGCGGTGATTCCCTGCCGGTGGCTGTGGTGCATGATGTGGCTCGTCCGCAACAGCGCTTTACGCTTTGTCGGATAGCCGATTTTCCTTTCGAGGAAGTTGATATGACAACCATTCTCATTATCGGATGTTCCCGGACTGTGATCCGGAACGGAAAAATGTACACCCTCCGTGGGTATCAGGAGAAGTATGGCGGATTTTCCAACTGATTTTTCCGCGTTTCTGCTTGGCGGAGTGAACTCGGGAAGCGGGAAGACAACTGTTTCTCTGGCGTTGATGCGTGCTTTGAAACGCCGCGGTCTCATCGTTGCGCCCTTCAAGTGCGGTCCCGATTATATTGATCCGACGTTTCATCGACGTGCTTCCGCTTCTGAATCCGTGAATCTTGACTGCCGTATGATGGGGACCGATTCGGTCCGACGCAGTTTCCAGAATGCGGCTTCAAGTGCTCAAGTTGCTGTGGTGGAAGGGGTTATGGGATTATACGACGCTATCTCCGCTGATTCTCTTTCCGGAAGCAGTGCAGAGGTGGCGCTTACATTGGGAATTCCTGTCGTTCTGGTTGTCAATGCGCGCGGAATGGCGGGCAGTATCGCTCCCCTTGTCGCCGGATTCACTGCATGGATGAAGGATTTGAGAATCATCGGGGTGATTGCTGATAATGTCGGTGGACCGAACCATGCTCGTCTGCTGGCCGATTCTCTGGAGAAACATTCTCTGCCACCTCTGCTCGGAGCTCTGCCGCGCAATTCGGAATGGACTCTTCCGGAACGCCATCTCGGTCTTGTTCCGGAACTCGAAAACGGAAAGTATGATGACTGGTTCGATAAACTTGCCGATGCCGCGGAGGAACATTTCCAGATTGATCTTCTCCTGGAGCGTTCCGCAATGGAACGGCCGAAGACCTCCTTCCGCATCCCGGAGAAGAAGAGTGTTCGCCTTGCCATCGCACGTGATCCGGCATTTCATTTCTACTATCGTGATAATCTCCGAATGCTGGAGGAAAACGGCGTCGAGCTCGTCGAGTTTTCTCCTTTGAAGGATTCGGTTCTTCCAGAGAATATTCAGGGCATTTACATCGGCGGCGGTTTCCCGGAACAGTTCGCTCAGCGTCTGATGGAGAATGTCGCCATGCGTTCCGCTGTAAAAAAATATGCGGAGGAGGGCGGAATTGTCTATGCCGAGTGCGGCGGATATATGTACCTCATGCGTTCCATTGCTGATTTCGATGGACGAAGGTATGAGATGTGCGGCGTAATCCCTTCCGAGGCGGTCATGTGTCCAAAGCTGAAATCGCTCGGATATCGGACGGTTCATTTGAAATCTGATTGTATTTTCGGCAAAAGCGGTGCTATTTTAAAAGGACATGAATTTCATTATTCAGAAGCTGTGCCGACGGAAGCTCCTTTGTGGGATGCATTCGATTCCAGAGACAGAATCGTGCCTTCCGGCGGCGGATATCGGAATGGAAATGTCTGCGGCAGCTATGTCCACATTCACTGGGCATCGACTCCGCAGGCAGTGGAATCTTTAATCGGAGCCATGAAAAAATGCATCAGATGACTTTGCTGATCCTGATTTTCGGAATCGCGTTTCTGCTGGATCTTCTCTTCGGAGATCCGCATAGCCAGTTTCACCCGGTTGCATTGTTCGGGCGTTTCGCCGGGCTGGTGGAACTTGTTTGCCGTTTCCAGTTCGGCAACGGTGTTCGTTCCGGGTTTATTGCGTGGCTGATCGCCGTCGGACTCGTGACATGGCTGGGATATAGCTTGACCTGGCTTCTGAACGGACTTTCCTGGGTGCTGGGGATTGTTGCGGCCGGGACGTGTTTTTATATTTCCATTGCGATGCGCAGTCTGCTGGAACATTCGATCAGGATACGTAACTCATTGGAAAAAAAAGATTTGTATGGTGCCAGGTGCGCTCTTGGCATGATCGTCAGCCGCAATACCGGGAACCTTTCCGAAAGTGAAATCATCCGTGGCGGAATCGAAAGCATCGGGGAGAACCTGATTGATGCCGTGAACAGTGCCTGTTTCTGGACGGTTCTGGGATTTCTGGCCGGCGGAGTTCCCGGAGCCGCCGCCGGAGCGCTGTTTCTGCGCGCGGTGAATACACTGGACGCCTGCTGGGGATACAAGAGTGAACATTACCTGAAATTCGGAAAGGTTGCGGCACGGGTCGATGATGCCGTACACTGGATTCCGGCGCGCCTGACGGCTCTGGCGGTGGCGGTGGCCGCTTTGTTTCTGAGGTTGCGTCCATTGTCCGCACTGAAAATGGCGTGGCGGCACAGGGCGGATCATCCGAGTCCGAATTCCTGCTGGGGAATGGCGGCGTTTGCCGGAGCGCTCGGAATCCGTCTCGGCGGTCCGACCGATTACAGCGATGGACGTGAACAGTATCCTTACTGGGGGGATGGTCGCAAGGAACTGATCGCGAATGATTTGCGTTTGGCTGAACATCTCGCCCTTCTTTCCGCGATGATTTTTGCCGCCTTTTTGCTGGGAGTGGGATTATGTCTTCTAAAAAATTGATTTTGATTCGGCATGGAGAGCTGCCGCCGGAATATTCCGGGCATTTTGTCGGTTCCACCGATGCGCCTCTGGGTGAGAAGGGAATCGAGGACTGTAAAGCGCTGGCGGAGGTCTGGAGAAAATTCGACAGCGAAGTCATTTATGTCAGTCCGAAACTGCGGGCTGTTCAGAGTGCTCGCCTGGTCTGCGGTGATTCTCCGCAGATCGTTGATGACCGTCTGAGGGAAGTCGATTTCGGCCGATGGGAGAATCTGACCTTTGACGAAATCTCCGGAGGTGATCCCGAATACAGTAAATACTGGTTCGATCATCCGCGGGAAATTCATTTTCCGAATGGCGAGGCGGTTCCCGATTTTGAAAAGCGTGTCGTTCAATTTACGGAAATGCTTTACTCATTGCCGCAGACGGTGATTACTGTGATTTCTCACGGCGGTGTTTTGACCACAATGATTCGGAAGATCGTGGATTTGCCTTATGAAGCAATGTGGCGATGGCAGCCTTCCCGAGGGAGCCTTTCCGTAATTGATTTCGATCCGGAAAATCTTCCCGGCCGCTTTGGAGTCTTCAACCTGAAAGTGCGGGAGCTGTTCTGATGGCGGAAGTGATTCTGGTGACCGGCGGCTGCCGGAGCGGAAAAAGCGCTTTCGCTGAACGGCTCGTACGGGAGGCGCATCCGGCAAGACGGTTCTATATTGCGACTTGTCCTGTCCTTGATGCTGAGATGCGGGAACGCGTCCGGCTCCATCAGGCGAGGCGTGCGGCGGATCAGTGGACGACCATCGAGGAGCAGACGGATCTCGTTTCTGCGCTCAAGCGCTGCGGTTCCGGAGTTGTTCTCGTGGATTGCCTGACCCTCTGGATCAGCAACCTTATGTATGCGGCTGAACAGAAAAATATCGCTTTTACCGAAGATGAAATGCGTTTGGAATGTGAACGTTTCCAACGTGCGTGCACCTCGTTTGAAGGAACGATCGTTCTGGTAATGAATGAAGTCGGATCTGGAATTGTGCCGGAAAATGAAGTCGCCCGACGCTTTCGGGACTGTTCCGGGCGCTGCGGACAGATGATGGCTTCTTTTGCAGACCGTGTCTATTTGACGGTTTGTGGAATTCCAATGAAACTGAAAGGATGAAAGATGACAGCTTTGAGTGAATGTCTGAAAGAGATCGTGCCGCAGGATGATTCCTGGCGGGATCGTGCGATGGATCATATTCATGATCTGACAATGCCGCGCTGGGCGCTGGGGCGAATCCTTGAAATTGCGGTCGATCTCGCAGGGATGACCCGGACTCTTGATTTGCAGACAAAACGGAAAACGGTTGTTCTGTTTGCCGGCGACCACGGCGTTGTTGCGCAGGGCGTTTCACCTCAGCCTCAGAGTGTCACGGTTCAGATGCTGAAAAATTTCAGCCGGGGAGGGGGAGCCATCAGCGTGCTTGCTTCCTCCGTGGGCGCGGATGTGAAACTGATCGACATCGGCGTAAACGCGGATACCTCTGATATCCCGAACGTTCTGAACCGCAAAATCGCATACGGAACCAGAGACATGTATCTGGGACCGGCAATGACACGGGCGGAAGCGGTTCGTTCCCTTGAGATCGGAATTGAAGCCGCTGAACTGTTCGCCGGCAATACGGATGTTTTTGCAACCGGAGAGATGGGAATCGGCAATACGACTCCGAGTTCCGCCATTGTGACGGTCCTTTCGCGCGAGATAGATCCGCTGGCGTATGTCGGGCGCGGTGCCGGATTGGAACCGGAACGTCTTGTTCATAAGGCCGCGGTGATTAAACACGCTATTGAATTGAACGAGCCGAATCCGGAGGATCCGATTGATATCCTGTCCAAAGTCGGCGGGTTTGAGATCGGGGGAATCGCCGGTGTGATTCTCGGCGCTGCAAAACTGAAAAAACCGGTGGTGATTGACGGCTTCATTTCAACAGCCGGAGCTTTAATTGCGCATGCATTGGCTCCGGAGTCGGCGGATTATATGATTTTGGCCCATTCCAGCGTGGAGCGCGGACACGTCAGAATGGCAGAGATTCTCGGGAAAAAGGCTCTTTTGAACTTGGAACTCCGGTTGGGCGAAGGAACGGGGGCGGCTCTGGCAATGCCTCTTCTGGATGCGGCTTCGGCGATTATGCGTGAAATGTCCACATTTTCTTCTGCCGGTGTAACGGAGGAGGGATTGTAATATGCGCTCCTTTCTGGCGGCAGTTTCTTTGATTACATGTCTTCCGCTTGGCGGATTTCTGCCGACGGAGAAGGAGCTTCATCGTTGTTCAAACTATTTTCCTCTGGTTGGAATGCTGGCGGGGGGACTGATCTATTTTCCGGCTTTCTGGGCATCGGAGTACCTAGGTGCGGCCTCGGCGGTTCTGATTCTGTTGATGATGGAGGGGATTTCCAAGGGATTTCATCTGGATGGTCTTGCCGATACAGCGGATGGTTTCCTGAGCAGCAGGACCAGAGAGCGCAAACTGGAAATCATGCATGACAGTCATATAGGAACAATGGGTGTCGCTGCGATTGTTCTGGTTTTGCTGGCAAAATATTCCTGTTTATCGTCAATGACGCCGAAAGCTGCTGCAACAGCGGCGGCTCTGAGTGTGTTTACCGGTCGTTTCGCTTTGACTTTTTATATTTTGATTTCCCGTTATGCGCGGGAAAGCGGACTTGGAAAGATTCTTTATACACGCCGTCCGTATGCCGGGACTTTGATCGGACTGGTGATTTCGGTTGCTGCCAGTTATTTCTTTTTCGGTAATTGTTTTTTCATTCTGCCTGCACTTGTATTTATCGTTTTATGGAACTGGATCAGTAACTGCCACATTCGCGGAGCAACAGGAGATACAATCGGCGCTTGTGAACAGCTGACGGAAACGCTGGTCTGTTTTCAGGTTCTTTTCTGGGACTTGTAATTTTTTTTTGATTGGACTTGAATATTTTCAAAAACAAGCTATAGTATTGAATCATTTCTATGAGGAGAGATGGCCGAGCGGTTGAAGGCGCAGCATTGGAAATGCTGTTTAGGAGAAATCCTAACGCGAGTTCGAATCTCGCTCTCTCCGCCATTTATTTTTCCCTTTCCGATTTCTGGTAAAAAGAGAATCTTTTATTCAAAAGCGCTAAAAGTCGTTGGCGTAAAAGAATTTGCGTAAATTGCTGAGGTGTGTTTGAAACACACTCAGAATCTGAAAAAAAGCCTTTTTCAGAGAAAAATCACGACTCCGGCGTCTGAATTCTGAGTTTTGCTGAAAAGGCCAAAAATTCAGTTAAAGTAGCAAGTCGTTGATTATGAACGATCTTTAATTTTTGTAGTGTAACTGGCATGGGTGGGGGGTA
>CALXMJ010000194.1 GCA_944389445.1 uncultured Victivallales bacterium
CAGAACCTGCTGCAGAAGGATGCCGACACCATCCACAAGCGTATCGCCGAAACCGACCTGATCGCCAAGCCCGAAAAGTGCGACCTTCCGGTTTTCCAGATCGGCATTTTCGAGCAGAGACTCAGCCGCCATCCAGTCATCCTGAAGATCGCCCGCCCCCCATGTGGAAGTTCCGAGGATCAGAAGATCCGCCTCAAACGAGGAGGCGTCCGCACCTGCCACATTGATCGCCGTTCCACCGATCGCCGCTGCGATTTTTTCCGCAGCCTGTTCCGTATTGCCCGTCGTGCTGCCGTAGATGATTTTGATTTCAGCCATTTTCATGACTCCTTTCCTTGTTTCTGTTTATCGCTTAAAACGAGATTGCCATTCTTAAATCAGTATCTTTGATCTTCTCCACACAGAGAGACACACAGCCGCACTCCCTCAGAGCGTGTTCCGCAGCCCTCTCTGCAAAACGGAAACAATTCATCTTCACGATGGATTCTCCCATCGGACCGAACACGCGCCAAAGTCCCCTGGGCACGCTGCACCCGCCCCCCGGACTTCGAATAAAACCTTCCACATCTTTTCTCGGATACCCGAGAAACAAGCCGATTTCATGCGGAAAATCCGTCCCGGCAAACCGATTGCGCAGGTGAATCAGATACTCATCCACGCTCCGGCAGGACTCATATCCGAATCCAGTCAGAATATCTCTGACCTCTGCTTGTGTCAGAGTTTTCTTCAGGCTCCGCTCTTCATAAAAAAGAATTTGAAGATCCGTCGCGCTCTCCTTCAGAATCACCGCTTGGAGCTTCAGCATTGACAGAATCTCTTCCGCATGAAGACAGAAAAGATCGTACCGGTCCGCATTTCGCAGATGGGCGCATTTCGTCAGCCGCAGCAGCAGCGCAGGCTTCACCCCCATAATGACCGGAGCGGTTTTCACCAGCAGAAATTCCGCAAGCGCCTGCAATTCTTTACATAAAGAAAAGTTTTTACGCTTCATAATTAGCCATAACTAATAAAAGGTTCAAAAAAAATCTTTTTATAGAGATAGCACAGGAAAACGAAAAATCAATTAGACAAAGCTAATTTTTTTATTATTTTGCACAATTTTTGTAAGATTCTTAACTGATAAGGAGAAAAAAGCGATGAATGATCGTTCTGCAGTTGTTTCAGGAAAGTTTCGAAGGCATAAACCGGATGCCCGTTTTAATCGGGCTCAGCACTTTGAAGACATCGTTTGATGAATAAGACAGACTCGGCAATCGCAGGAAATACTGGAACAGAAATTGGAATAGAGATGAAGCACCCCTTGACGGGAAGCGGCATCGGAAAACATTTTTGCCATTTTCCCCGGCTCGGAAAACCACCTATCCAGAGCGGTGAGAAAGATTCTGTTTTTTTGAGTTCCCGGCAGGTTCCGGAAGGCAGCATCGACACGATTCCCCATCCGGACATCACGCTTCAGCAGACAGTATGCGCGAAGAGTAGGCATGATGACATCCACAGCGATTTCCAAAGCCTTTTCCATCCCGGAAACAGCAGCCGGATGCTTGAGCTTCGCCGCGCAGAATGTCGTATGCCAGTCCCAGAAGGCATCCTTCAGGATAAGTTCATCAAGCAGGCGTCTGCAGAATACAGGAGCAGATGGAGCTTCTCTCAGGGAATCCAGCCACCGGGGAAGAGGATTCATTCCGAATTTGCGCAAAAAAAGACACAGCCCCGCTAAACGGCGCTCCGGAGTATTCCACGGACGACCTCCATTACGCCGCCATTCAATTTTACACCCGGAATCCTTTCGAAGATGCCACCAGCGTTCCCACAGCTGCTTTGCATTTTCAGCCGCATCCTCCGGTAAACGCCCGGAATGGTCGACAGGAAGAAGCCCGGATTCCCCCCACAACAGAGATTCAAAAGAAGCAGCAATGACACTCTCCGGATAATTCCGCCAGAGAGTTTCCAGAAGGAGCCCGAATGCCTGCCGGTTGTGTTTGAATCCGTATGCATCAAAGAGCCGTGTCTGAAACGCGCGAGGAACACCGTTTTTGATCATATCATGAAGGATCACTTCGGAACGGTGGTGCATCCGTTCCACTCCGGCGGCGATGAACATCTCGCGGATCTCCTCATCTTCCATGCGATCGAATTTCGCCGCACAGCTACCCAGACGGGAGAGAAGCGGTGGCGGGAGATCGGCGAATTGTTCCTCCGGCGGAAGCTGATAAACAGGCAGCCCCTCCTCTCCCCGATCGGAAATCTCGACCACATGAAGAATGACATGGGCATAGTCCGGATTTGCTGAATGGGCATGACGCGCCCAGTCGCTTTCAAACCGATGGACTTCGACATCGCCATCCAGAGTTTTCCCATTGATTTCAAGTCTGGCGTTCTTGAAATCGGGTCCGGATTCAACATTCCAGTTCCCCCGGAAGAGGACGACAAGAGTCCCGCCATCCCGCAAACGCAAAGGAACATTCCGAGGAATACGGTTCCATCGAGCCTGCAGCAGCCCTTCATAGGAAGAACAGGGTTCCGTGCATCTCAATAAATCGAGAATCTTCTCCGTTTGTATTTGCATTTCTTCATCCCGACTGTATCTTTTCAGAAACATCAAACACTCTTGTGGAACGTAAATCATGAATCAGGAAAAATCAAGAATTTTTTTACAAATTGCGGTTATCTTTTTCTTCCTCCTCGTATTTTTCCTTTTTGTATCCAGGAACCGGGCAAACCGGCCGGTGCTCCCCGGAAACGAACCTGAAAAAAAGGAAATCGCCCTGCGGAAAACGCCTGTAGTCCTCGCCATTGAGAAAGCAATGCCTTCTGTTGTCAATCTGAGTACAAGCAAAATTGTGGACAGGCACTATTCCCCCTGGCAGCAGAAAATCAGCTCCCGGTTCGCCATGCCATCGGAACGGCGGCAGGATCAGGGATACTCCATAGGGAGCGGGAGCATCATCGATCAGGCGGGACTGATCGTCACCAGCGCCCATGTGGTCAGCCGCGCGGCCCAGATCGAAGTCACATTGAACAATGGAATCACCTTCAAAGGACGGACACTCGCGGAAGACATTGAAAACGATGTGGCGCTTCTGCAGATTCTTGCCCCGAAACGCGATTTCAAGACCATTCAGGGAATCCATCCCGGCGACATGATGCTCGGAGAAACCACGATCGCTGTGGGAAATCCCTATGGACTTGACGGCACCATCACGGTCGGAGTTCTGAGCGGAATCGGCCGCTCCCTGATCAATGACGACAAAGTGATTTTTTCGGATCTGCTCCAAACCGATGCGGCGGTCTTTCCCGGCAACAGCGGCGGACCGCTGATCAATCTGAACGGAAAAATGCTCGGCATGAACATGGCGGTCCGCAGAGACGCGCCCGGAATCGGATTCGCCATTCCTCTGCTGCGAATCGAAAACATTCTTGCAAACTGGATGCTTCCGGAGCGCATGAATTCCGCACGTCTCGGAATCGTGCCGGGCATCAAACCGGATGGCACCATCTTCATTCGAAAACTCTTTCCGGGGTCTCCCGCCGAAAAAACGAATCTGAAAGAGGGACAGAAAATTCTCCGTTTCAACGGCTGGAATCCTCATGGAAATCTGCTGGAACTTTCCAGACGTCTCTGGCGAATCCGCGCGGGAGAAACGGTAACGATCCAAGCAGGAGAAAGTTCCAAGCCTGTTCGGATCAGAGCGGTCGAAATTCCTGCAATGGACGGCGCTCTTCTGGCAAAATTCAAACTCCAGATCGGAATCGAAAATCTGACGCCGACCGCAGCAAAGGCTTTGAACTATCCGTATGACAGCGGTGTTGTAGTCACCGATCTTCCGGCAACGCTTTCCGGACTCGGAATTTCGCGCGGCGATCTGCTGATCAAACTGGGACAGCGCATGATCCATTCCCTCGACGATGTTGCTCAGGTGCTTCAGGATTCCGATTATCTCAATCAGATCCCCGCCTATTTTCTTTCCGTGGTCCAATCCGGCAACGGCAGAACGGTTCTGCGCGAACACCGCATCATGTTCAATCTGCGCTGACCGCCTTTCCGTTTGCGCAGATTCACCGGAAAAATGTGACAGCAGAAGACCGCATCTTCCGCATACCGGTTTGTTTTCACGGTAAACCGCAGGTGCTCTCCGGAGCATCGTACGGGAATTTTTCCGATTCTTCTTCCATCCCGTCCGGGCTCCTTCTCTGTTCCGGAAGAGAGAGACCGTTCCATTTCCGCGCTGCCGACACGGGCAAGCGGAGGAAGTTTCCCCCATTCATCCAGCAATTTCCGATCGCCGGGCCAGACGCATCTGAAATATCTTTTCCGGAAAAATTCGGAATGACTCCCCGGAAATACCGCGTCAAGGGCAAAATTGAACAGGCAGAATATCTCCTTCATCACACAGACCTGAGCATGAATGAAATCGCATTTCAGACAGGCTGCTGCAATCAGTTCTATTTTTCTCAGGAATTCAAGCATATTACAGAAAAGACCCCGTCACTTTTCCATCGGACACAAGCCTCCCGATTTTTTTGAAACCGGAGACTCCTCCTCTCCAAGCGCCGAAGGACGATATTATCAGAAAAAAGCGTCCATCCCCGAAGGCGGGCTGCATTCTTGCCTGCCAGTCAAGTCTCACAGTAACCATTTGATTTTCATAAACTTAAATATAAAAACATCTTTCCTTGTGTCTCATTTTTTTAATTTAGTGAAGAGCAGTTGTTTCCAGGCACCAGCCTCCATAGCAGCAGAACAGGCTAACGAGGGAAAAACACCTCCGCCTCCCGGAGCAAAACAATGAAAATGGAAATCGGAAGGAATGGAACTCCGCACTTCAACATTTTACGCAAAAACACACAGGAAAGAAAATCTCAATGGATAGTCTGATTGAAAAAATCATATCTCTGGTCATTTCCGCCGGGATCGGAGGAGGGATCGGAACCTGCCTCTCAATTGCGCTGTTTCTCCGGAAAATCAAGGAAACCGATGCACAAAGAGAAGCCGACCGCGCCAGAATCTCCGATTTGGAAACCACGATTTCCGATCTCAAAAACAACGAACTCTCGGAACTGAAAACCGAGGTAAAAGGGCATATAGAAAAAGATCGCTCACAGGAAATTCTTGCCATATTGAATCATCTGACCGGCAACATTAACACTCTTGGAACTAAAATTGACCGCTCTCTGGAAACGAACGCTGCGCAGAATGAGAAACTGAAGGCACACGACCTGTACCTCGAAAATTTGAACAAGTTGTTCGTAGACAAATGGAAATGAAAGGGGAGAAAGATGGATTTGAAACATAGACTGCGAATCGCTGTTGTACAAACCCTTTACCGCTTCACTGTGCCTCAACCGCTGAGCACAGTCCGATATGCGGATGCTGTCATGATCGAAAACGCGGATCCGGCTCTTCTTGCGGAAGTCTGGCAGGAACTCATTGATGCAGGACGAATCGTACCGAACGACATCTATCCGGATCACTGTTCTCTTTCTCCTGCCCTCAGGAAGCGCCTTGATCAAAGGGAAAACATTCAGGACGATCCGTTTCTGTATGGCCCCGACGCGCTCCGCTGAAGGAGACGGCTATGCCAAAAAAAGGAAGTCCAGCAACAGGGGAATCGCGTCCGGATGCTTCTCCCCTCCCTTATATGATCCAATACAGAATCTGCGCAATGCTTCAGGATGGTGTTTCACCCAAGACCATAGCGGAGGATCCGGAGATCAGAAATGCGTATGAACGGATCGGAAAACGTCCGACAGACTCGGCAATCGCACGGATCAAACGTACTCCGGAGTATCGGGAAATCAGCCAACGCCGAACCGTTTTCCGCCGCGAACAGGAAAATGAATCTCTGACGGCAGCCATGCTGCAGGAAACAGGCGCAGCGGAAAACACTGCGGATTCTATCAAAATTTCCCTGCTGAAAACAATCGCGGAATTGACAGCTCTTTCCTCTCTCTCAAAGGAAGAAGATAAAATCAAAGCCGTCCGCAGTCTCACACAAAGTGTAGCGGTACTCTCGAATGCGGCAAAAGACAGGACCATTTATGACCTCAAAAATAAACTGGCCCATGCCATAGCTTCAAAAAAGAGACTCAATGCGGAAATAGAACAACTGAAACTTAAACACGAAAACGAAATCCGGCGTATTCGGGAAAACAATCTGAAATCTGCCGAACCGGAGCGGGTCGCGGACGAACTGGCGGACATCCTCGGAGTCAGAAAAAAATGAATCGCCTCGATGATTATTTTCTACCGTACCAGCGCGACTGGATCGTCGATGACTCGCCGATGAAACTTTACGCGAAATCGCGCCGGATCGGCATCACCTATGCAACCAGTTTCCGCGTCAACGACAAATGTCTGCGGCGCAGGAACTTCACGCAGTGGGTGACCTCGCGAGACGAACTCACCGCGC
>CALXMJ010000195.1 GCA_944389445.1 uncultured Victivallales bacterium
GGCGAAGGTCATGTGCGCCAGCGGATTCACCTGCACCTGATTGATGCCGGGAAGCATGTACTCGACAGGGCCTTCCACCGTGATGATTGTCCGGGTCGGCAGGTTGATGGTGTTCAGGAAGGCGTAAAGAGAAGTGGTTTTTCCGGAACCGGTCGGGCCGGTCACAAGGAAGATGCCGTCGGGATAGTTGATGATGCGGTTGATCTTTTCCTGGTCATCGGAATAGAAACCGAGTTTCGGGATATCAAGCTGAATGCTCGCCTTGTCGAGAATACGCATGACGATGCTTTCGCCGTGCGTTGGGGGAATGGAGGTGGCGCGCAGGTCGATATCCTTGTTTTTCAGCTTGATCTGAATACGGCCGTCAAGCGGGATGCGCTTTTCGGAGATATCCATGTGCGCCATGATCTTCAGACGGCTTGTGATGTTCGACTGAAGATACTTCGGCGGGCCCTCCTGTTCGCGCAGAGCTCCATCGATGCGGTAACGGATGCGGTAGCGCTTTTCCATCGGCTCCATGTGAATATCGGAGGCCTTCAGATTGAAGGCGTTGATGATGATCTGGGAAACGAGTTTGATGATCGGTGCGTCATCGACCGTCGAAGTGCCGATGGTGCCGTCCTCCATTCCGTTGGTGATCTGCTGAAAATCCTCCGGCTTTGCGAGGTCCTCGGTCATCTGAGCGAGTTTTTCCTCCTCGGTGCCGTATACCTGAATCAGAAGTTTTCCGATCTGTTCCTCTGGCGCGATTACTGCGTCGACATCCCGCTGCAGGAGGTAGCGAAGGGCATCAAGGGTCTCCATTTTTGTCGGATCGCTCATCACAATTGTCAGCGTGCCGCTCTGCAGTTTGTAAGGCACGATGTGGTATTGCCTTGCGACTTCCTCCGGTACCAGCTCTGCCAGTTCGGGAGGCACTTCCACGCCCTCCAGGTCGACGACTTCAAGCCCGTACTGTTCCGCAAGCATCGACTGCAGCTGCTGTTCGCTCACCGCACCGATGTTTTTCAAGGCGTCGATAATATCGACGGCTCCATCGGATTCGGCGACCTTCTGCCAGCCGGCTTCGACCTGTTCGGGAGTCACGAGCCCGTTCTCCTTCAACAGTTCGAGGATATAATCACTGTTCTCTGCCACTTTCCACACCTCTCTTCATTAATTGTACAGCAACACACTATATTAGAATTCAGAAATCCCGGTTTGTCAAGTGTTTTTCGCAAGATTTTCCACGGAGAAGTGAAAAAAGCGCGGTTCGCTCCGGCCGGCATCCGTTTTCCATCCCTTTCCCATCCTTGCGGCATATTTTCCGAACGGACTGGAAAAACACTCTCTCTCAAGGCTTTGCAAATTCGGTAATCGGAGAGTATAGTACTGCCCATTGAACGCAACATCCACCAGCAGGGGAAAAAATGATTCTGAACCATCCGCTCACCGGGGAGCAGAAAAAGACTTCCCAGTATAATTACAATCTGTTCAGCGCCGTCAACGGAGCCTCCTACATGTGCCTGGGAGAGACGGTGATTATTCTTTTCGCCGTAAAACTGCATGCGCCGAACATTCTGATCGCCGTCATCGGAGCAATGATGTACCTCGGATTTCTGCTTCTGCCTCTCGGCGTGGTCCGGACGGGGCAGGTCGGAGCGGCACGAAGCCAGGCGGATTTCTGGGTCTGCCGGAACATCGCGGCGCTGCTGGTCGCAGCGAGCGCATTTCTTGTCCTGCTGTATCCGCCGCTGGCGATGGCGGTGCTTCTGCTGGGCAGTTTTCTGTTCTATGGATTCCGTGCGGCGGGAGTGGTGATGTCGCAGCCGCTGATCGGAGACATCACTTCGGACTCCGACCGGGCGCGGCTGATCGCGCGCTCCACCGGACTCTTCTATCTGACCGGGGTTCTCGCCATGATTACGATCAGCCTGGTCCTGAACTATTTCGATCACATTTATGTTCTGGTCGGAATCATCGTCACAGGTGCGATGCTCGGCATCACCTCTTCGGGATTCATCCGGAAAATCGATGAAACCGCCGATCTCCAGCGTTCCGCCCGGAAACCGCTTCTGCCGCAGCTGCTGGACGCGCTTCTTGATAAAACCCTGACCCGCCAGATCTACGCCGGTTTCATGGTCAACCTTTCGATCATCATGCTGGCGCCGATTTCAATTCTGGCGATCAAGCGCGGATACGGGATCAGCGATACGCGGGCGATTCTGTTCTCCATTCTCCAGTTCGCCTCGGCAATTGCGGCGACGCAGATCGGAGGGAAAGTCACGGAGCGGATCGGACCGCGGAAAGTGGCAATTTATGCCTATTTCATGAATCTGATCGTCTGTATGTTCTGGCTTCTTGCACCATCCTCGGCGCGGACGGAAGGCTGGTGGTGGAGTCTCTTTCTCCTCCCGTTCATCGTGGTCGGCATGACGGCGGTGACGATGCAGAATGCCATGATCCATTATTTCCTGATGTCGGTGCCGAAACCGAAACAGGTGGCGTCATCAATGTTCGTGAACGTGGCGACAGGAGCGGCGGCGGGAGTAACCGGCATGCTGCTCGGAGGATTCCTCCTGAAATACGGGGAACGCTTTGCCGGACCGGATGCGCCTCCGGAAAACACATTCCGGTTCTATTTTGCCGCCGCCGGAGTGATCTTTCTGCTCGGCGGCTGGCTGGTGATCCGTCTGGTGCCGGTCATCGACACCTTCCTGAAGGACAACGGAATGGAGCAGACCCGCACAATCATCCGCGAAGTGGTCAAACACCCCCGCTGATTTCCGGATGGGGAATCATTCGTTTCGCTGATGCAGAGAGTAAAACGCTGTACTGACGATCAGACCGTCCCTGTCCGGGATCGACAGTGCAACCGTGTTCTCTTTCCGCAGGATTCCCTTTGGAAGAACGAGTTCGACAGGAGCGAAAAACGACCCCTTTCCCGCCGTTTGCGCAAGCGGCAGGGAAAAGGTTTTGCCGTTGACGGTTGCAGAGGCATTCCGCCGAAACCCGTCCATCCGCCAGAGACCGATCCGCAGCACACATTTTTCCGGATTCAGGTCCCCCTTCTCAAGCCGGAGGGTGACGGTCTGTCCGGAACCGGTCGGCAGGAGAATGCGGTCTCCGTAGGCGATTTTCCGCTCCAGCGTTCCGCGGAATCCGGGATCGGAATCAAGGTCCAGAATAAGAACGGAGGTTTCATCGAAAGCCAGCGGAACCGCCTTCAGATCGGCGACCGGATCGGTGCGGAAATGGATTTTCCCTTTCTCAATGTAAAGGCGTCGCTGGGAAGCGGAAACCACTTTTGCCGATCCGGAAACGGCCTCCAGATTCAGGCGGACACGCCGAAGCGTCAGATTGCTCAAGGCAAGAAACACCTTTTTCCCGCTGCGAACCGCGACAAGCCGGACATTCGGCACCGGAGTTTCCGCGGGAATCCGGATTCCATCCACGTCCTCCCACAAATCCAGCAGATGGCGGTTCGGAGTCAGATGCATATTGCCGTCCTTGTCATAACGGAAGAGCTGAAACGCATCCATCTTCGGATTCTTTTTGCTCCACCAGGAGACCGGCACAATAAAAGGCATCGCCATCGGAATGATCTCCGGATACTGCATCATGTTGACCATCAGGGCATTGATGGAACGGAGATTCATCCAGAACCCGATTTCCGTCCCCACGGTGTCCATGCTTCCGTATTCGGTGACGACAAGCGGCTTCTCTCCGCCCAGCAGCCGGAGATGATTGCGGTAAAGATCAAGCGCCGCATCCAGTTTGCCGAACAGATAAGTACGGCCGTAGACACCGGGCGAGTGGAGACGAAATACATTTTTCTCGTAAAAATGCCAGGAATAATAATCCAGATGCGGATAAGTCCGCTCCGCAAACTTCAGCATGGCCCTGCCGAGCTTGAAACGGTCTTCATCCGGAACGGGAAGACAGCTTGAGGGGCCGCCGACTTTCCAGCCGGGATTGCGCGCCTTGACCGCCTTTGCCACCTCGTTGTGAAAATCGGCCAGCAGCTTCCAGGGATCGTATTTGGCGGGATTGTTGAAATAGGCCCAGTTGGTTCCGATGTCGGATTCATTTTTGACCTCGCAGTAACCTCCTGCATATTCCCCGAGCCTCTGCTCCCGCTGAGCAATTGTGGCGGCGATCAGCTCCGCAGTCTTCTGGAACTGGTCGACCGCCGGAGTGCTTCTGGTATTCGCAAGTTTCGGATCCCGGCACTGAACCTCTTTCGGCATGGACGCAAAGCACACCACGCTCATAAAGGGCTCCGGATAAAAGGCTTTCAGCTGTTTCAGCAGAGGAAGATTCCGGTGCACCTGTTTCGCGGGATCGTTGGTGATGGAGAATCCGGCATCGCGTCCTCCGGCGAATCCGCGCGGGACAAAGTACTCCGAAGCCTTCCGGTAGTCCTCCTGCGCAATACTGTCCGGCATGTTGTAAAGGCGCATCCATTTCCGCCGCTGAAAAGAGGAGTCGCCGGAAAATGAGAGACGGTTCCGCAGGTCGATCCGGACACTCACCGGAAGAACGGGCTCGTCTTTTCCGGGAATCGAATAGGGTTCCATGTCAAACTCAAGCGAAACACCGTTGATGGCGCGCAGGAGCAGAAACTCAACCGTCCCCTTCCCGGCGATCTTCAACCAGGTTCCGCCCCGATATTTTCCCTGCGAACCATCTCGGTTGCTCCACCAGTGTCCGAGCGACCACCATTTCCTGCCGTCATGACTGGCGTAGAGTTTCAAATCGCCATGGAATCTCATCACATAACCGAAAAAATACTTAAGGGCCTTCCGCTGCTCCGGAGTATAGCGGATGATTTTCTCCCCGTCGATCTTCGTATTTTCCAGCAGATACAGATCGGCAAGAACCGGTTTGCGGGTATTGACATTTTCCGTGAAACGCGTCCGGCTCTGTTTCACCCATTCCCGGAGAGCCTGCACCGATTCGTATTCACTACGGCCCTCCGGGGTCAGTTCATCCGGAGAAACACCCGGCAGAAGAGTTCCTGCCGCCAGCAGGACGGAAAACAGCATTCGTTTCCAAAAGGTCATGTTCATCGTCTTTTCCTCTTACTTTCTTTTATGGTCCCACATGGTATTTACATAATAATAGCCGGAAATGTTTCCGCCGAGGACTGTCATCTGCCAGGTAACTTCCGACACATGACCGTCGACGAACAGGAAATTGTTTGCCCACTCCTTTTCCCGATGCCAGCCGTTGGAAAGAGCATACCTCAGGGGAACCCCGTCTCCGATCAGCCCCTG
The DNA here is from genome assembly GCA_944389445.1 of uncultured Victivallales bacterium. Taxonomy (GTDB): domain Bacteria; phylum Verrucomicrobiota; class Lentisphaeria; order Victivallales; family UBA1829; genus UBA1829. The sequence goes on from CALXMJ010000195.1 coordinate 5,259, forward strand.
TCTTGCCCAGCTGCCACCGTTCACTGTGCTGTGATAGGGACGCCCGCAGGTGTTTTCCGTCGCATCCCAGCCGTATTCGGCAATCATGATCACGGCGGAGGGCTTTGTAACCTTGACAATTTTAATGCTTTTCCCGGCTCTGGAGAGTCCGGGGCCATCCTGCGCCCAGTCTCCGGACCGCAGCTGGCTGATCGCATAACTCCGCAGATAAATCCGATCATTGTCATCTTTCGCGCGGTTGATGCCGGAATTCACCCAGCCAACTGTGCTCCGGTTCGGCTGAATAGGACAGCGGTAAAGATCGTTGTTCTTTTTCCATAAACCGAAAATATGCTCGCCATATTCATGATCTTTCGGCAGTCCGCGGCCGTCATAATTCATCAGCGCACGGTCCCAGGACATATATTGCCCCGATGTCAGATTGGAGCATGGAAAATAATCCTGGCAGTCGCTGACATACTGAAGCATCGCGAGCCCGATCTGTTTCAAATTGCCCGTGCAGACAATTTTCATGCTTTTTCTTCTTGCCCCCTGCAGGGATGGCAGAAGAAGAGCGGCAAGAATGGCTATCACAGCGATTACGACCAGGAGCTCTATCAATGTAAAATGAACAACCTTTCCCCTAAAGACAAAAGCAAATTTTGTTTTTATTTCGTGAAACTCTTCCTTCATTGCATTCATCTCCTTTTCCCGGTTTATTTTTCTTTTCTGTTTCTCCATTGAAAATCTGCATCTTCATGATATCTTATTCTGAAAAAAAATGATAATGTTCTTTTTTCTTTACTAATTATAGCACAATTTCAGCAGGAATGACAGTTTCAGATCAGCAAAAAGTGTAGATAAATCGTCATTTAGACAAAGGAGAATCCATGAAGCCGCTCCCCGATGAAATCGAAGGCAAGCTCAAATCCAGATCCCGAATGAAGGCAAAGGTGATTCCGAAGGGGTCGCGCCAGATTTTTCTGCCGCTTTACCTTCAGGATGCCTCCACGCTCCGCTTCCGGACCGAGGGAATTCAGATGAGCGGCATCAGCGATGTGACAAATGATTTTCTGATCTACCGTCTTGCGGAATACCATCTGGTGCTGTTCACATTGAAAGGAGAAGCGGAACTGACCGCGGAAGGGAAGACCTATTCCATGACTCCCGGCAGCATTCTATTCTCGCCTGCGCATCTGGAGCACTGCTACTATCCTCGGGAAGGAACGGGCAACTGGAAATTTCTCTGGTTCCATCTGCTTCCCGAACCTCCGTGGGATTTCATTACGGCGAAACAGCCTCTCACGGGCGAAGCGACGTTTCAGGAACAGCTTTTTCATGCGATGGAAGGCTTTCTCACCGAAATCTATCCGCTTCATGCCATGATGCAATCCGACAATCAGGCACCATTTTTTTATATAGATGCGCCCGTACTGGAGAACTCCATGAGGGAGTTCCAGATGCTCCGTCCCGCAGATCTTTCCCCGACGGACAACAGCCGCATGGCGGCAGCCTATTCTGATCTGATTCTTGGCTATCTTCACAGGGAAATCCGCCAGTTGTTCCATCGTACGTTTGAATCCGAAAGCCAGGAGCGCATGGAAGCTCTCTGGAAAGAGATCGGGAACAGCCCCTCCGCCGACTGGTCTCTGGAAAAAATCGCATCAAAGCTGAACATGTCCGTTTCCACGCTTCTCCGCCAGATCCGGCGACTCTATGACACGACGCCATCGAACATCATTCTTCATATCCGCCTGCGGAACGCCGCCCGGCTTCTTGCGGAAACCGACCGTCCGATCTTTCTCATTGCGGAATCCGCCGGATACAGCAGCATGTCCAGCTTCGCGGCGGCGTTCAAAAATCACTTCAAATGCTCTCCGCGCGAATACCGGAAACGCTGTCGGCTCCATTAACCGGAAACGAAAATTCCCCCGCAGAATGATCGTCTTTCTTTGTTTTCATCTTGAAAAAAAGCAAACGGGAGATATTGTTATTCATATCCGATACAGCGGGACAACATCGGCATCCCTCAAACACCCGGTCAAGCAATACAGGAAAGGTGAATCACAATGAAAATATCAATGTGGACGGCTTTTTTAGTAGAGGATTCCCCCGAATCCGCAATCGAAATTCTGGCATCCTGCGGATACCGCTATGCGGAGTTCTCCGATGAACACGGCAAAGTGCTGATGGACCGGCCCGATCCGGAGAAAGCCGCCGCCGAACTTGCAGACTTCGCCCACGACCGCGGCCTCACTCTTCCGCAGGGGCATCTGCATCCGACCGCGGCTATCTCCCATCCCGATCCGGAAATGCGCCGCTCCTACCTTGATTTCCTGAAAAAAGAGCTTCAGGTCTACAACCGGCTCGGCGTGAAAGCGGCGGTTCTCCACTGCGGGGGAAGAGCCGCAAGGGAGAGGGGAATGCCGGTTCCTGAAGTGGAAGCAATCTCCGCGGCCTCCCTGACGGAACTCTGTCGGTCCATCGAAGGAGAGAATATCCGGATCGCCATCGAAAACATTCCTGCCACCCAGCCGTTCGCGTCCGATCTGCTGAGGATGATCGCAAACGTAAATCGTCCGGAACTTGGAATCTGTCTTGATACGGGGCATCTCAATCTCGTACAGGGGGATCCCTGCGCCTTTCTCGACGAAGTCGGCGACAAACTGATCGCGCTCCACATTGCGGACAATCTGGGCAACGCGGATCACCACATGCTCCCCTGCGGACGCGGCACGGTAAACTGGTGCGCTTTCATGAAAAAACTGAAATCGACTTCCTATCAGGGACTTTTCAACTTTGAAGTTCCCGGAGAACGCTGCCCCGTCTCCCGGCCGATTCAACTGCTGAAACTGAAATACGCACTTGAGCTCGGGAAACTCATGTTTGAGTTAGCCTGAACTTAATGGCGTTCCGGCAGGATCAGATTCACGACAGAGGAATCGGAGGCAAGAAAGATCAGCTGATTGACCACGGCTTCCATCTCCTCCGCGCTTGCGAATTCGTATTCCCCGTGGAAATTGTATCCGCCGGTCCCGAGATTCGGACACGGCAGTCCCCGGAAGGAAAGCATGGCGCCGTCGGTTCCTCCGCGAATCGGAGGAGTCGACGGTGTGAGTCCGGCTTTGCGCGTCGCCTCCTCCGCCAGACGGACCAGAATCATGTTCGGGCGGATGATCTCCTCCATATTGCGATAGGAATCCTGCAAAGTCAGCGAAACGGTCCCGTCTCCGTATTTCCTGTTCAGAAGGTCTGTGATCTCCCGCATTCTCCGTTTTCTTTCCAGGAAGCGTCCGGCATCATGATCCCGCAGAAGATACGCAAGAGTGGCGCCCGCTGTGGCGCCCTCCATCCGGATCAGATGATAAAAACCTTCGAACCCTTCCGTTTTTTCCGGGACCTCCTCCGGCGGAAGCATGGAATCGAACTCCATTGCGACTTTCTGAGCATTCAGCAGAATCCCTTTGGCACTGCCGGGATGCACCGAACGGCCGGTGATCGTCACCTCGGCGGAAGCTGCGTTGAAGTTCTGATATTCAATCTCTCCGGCACGTCCGCCGTCGACCGTATAAGCGAACGCCGCTCCGAACTTGGAAATATCGAAGAACCTGGTTCCCTCTCCAATCTCCTCATCGGGCGTAAAGCCGATGCAGATCTTCCGATGGGGAATTTTTTCTGCAATCATCCGCTCCGCAGCCGTCATGATTTCCGCGATTCCGCTTTTGTCATCAGCTCCCAGAAGCGTGGTACCGTCGGTGGTAATCAGCGTATGACCGGCCAGATGTTTCAAAGCGGGGAACCGTTCCGGCGAAAGCTCTTTTCCGGAAGCCCCGAGCGGAAGAACTCCGCCGTCGTAGTTCCGGACAATCTGAGGACAAACGTTTTTCCCGGACGCCTCGGCACTGGTATCCAGATGCGCCAGAAATCCCATCGGAGCGAGCCCCTCCCGTCCGGCCGTTGCGGGAAGACATCCGAACAGGCAGCCGGACTCGCTCAGACGGACATCCGAAATACCGCATTTTCTCATTTCCTCAGCCAGCTCTTCCGCAAACGCCATCTGGCCCGGAGAAGAAGGATGCTCTCCGCTGTTCTCATCGGATGTCGTTTCATATTTCACATACCGGATCAATCGCTCCACTGCGTTCATAAAACCACCTCTGCCTCTAAAGTTTCTCCGAAGAATATGACAGCTTTAATATAACAAAGGAATCCCGTGAAGTCAAAATGCCGCGCCGCAGATTCGGCAAACAAAAAAACGCACCCGGATCACCGGGTGCGCCGCTCAAACCGCAAAAAACGGAATCGTTATTTTTTGGCATCCTTCATGGTGGACCAGACAATCACTTCGGATTTCTTCGGAACAAATCCGTGATCGCTTCCCTGCACCCAGCGGATGGATTTCTTCGGGGAGGCGATATTCTTATAGCTGATTGCAAGACCGGAAGGCGGACAGGTATAATCGCCAAGTCCCGCACGCGTGATTTCCACCCGTGCATTCTTGATGCGCTTCGCCATGAACACCGGATCATAATAATCCAGCGCGGGAACATACTGAATCCTCCAACCGCCGGAAAGACGCTGCTTCTTCTGCGTTCCGGCAAGATCGCAGCACCAGGTCACATTTGGCTGAGCCACCGTGACATCCGGGTCGAGAGCCGCCGCCCACATGGTCTGAAGTCCGCCCTGGCTTCCGCCGACGGCCGTCAAATCTTTTCCGTTCCATTCCGGACGGCTCTTCAGGTACTCCATCGCGCGCATCACGCGGAGCGCCATACCGTTGAAGAAGGCGGTTTCGGGATTGGAGTTCTGCTTCGGATCAAACGCATAGCTCTTGCCGTTGGATTTGATGCTCTCAAAGAATTGTTTGTAGTAGGCATCATCCTTTCCGAGTTCCTGTCCATGCGCATTGATGTCCAGGGTCAACGCTTTGGGATTGCCCCAGCCGGGAGCACGATGAATGCCCGTGCCGTAGCCGTGGAAGGAAATGCGGGCGGGAAGAGACTTTGCCTTTGCATTGACCGGAACATTCAGATATCCGGTTACCGGACGCGGACCCGCGCACGGAATGGATACGGCGTAGATGTCGGCGCCATTGACCGTTTTCACTTTTTTCAGTTCCACTTTATCCTTGAACGGGACCGCGGCAAGCCGTTTCTTCTGTTTCGCCCAGAAGGCGTCGAAATCCTTCGGCTCTCCGCAGTCGGTCAAAGTCTCCGGCTCGACAGCGGTTCCGGCAAAGTAGGCGATGTTTCTTTTCCGGGTTCTCTTCGCCCAGTCCTTGAACTCCTGCTGAACGATCTTGCCCTTCTGGTCGACCAGATAGACGTTGACACTGACAAAACCGGGCTTGTCGAGCTTCGTCTTGACAACCGCCTCCTGATTTGCAGGAACTTTTCCGCTTGCTTTCTGTCCATCGTCGCCCTTGCGATCCCAGCGGAGGAAGAGTCCATCGGCCTTCTGGTTTCCGAGTTCAGCCTTGAAGGTGTAGACCATCTCCTCGCCCGGCTTGTAGGATAGCGCGGATTTGTTCGTTTTCCCGACAATGAATACATTGGTCGGATCGAAGTCTGCATGGCAGACAAGCGCAGCCGTTGCCAGCAGCGCCGCGGTAAAAATGACTCTCATGCTGTCTCCTTTTGTTTGGTTGTTCTGAAACCTAATGGTCTTTTTTGTTTTTTTCAAACGGGAAATGCAAAAAATTCCATTTGACGGAAAGAATTTCATCCTCTTTCCGCCAGATAAAGCTCCTGACGGTTCTCCACGCAAACGTTTCCTCCCGAATCGTTGATAACCTCCGCAAGCTCCCGTTCAAACGGAAGCCGGATGGACGGCGGAAGCGCGAGGTGATCGGAACAGGTATTCAGATGTCCCAGATACTCCTCCGCGGAAGCCGTGAAATTTTCCCGGAACACACGCGTCTGAATCCTCTGGAAGCCATGCCGGGCAAACGCTTTCAGACAGGAAGAGTATCTCGACAGCCCCTCCGTCTCCGGCGGACGGCTCCCCGGACGGTATTTGCGGTAAACACGCTGAATCCGCTCGAAGAGAACCGGATCGCCGGATGCCGGAATCCGGATGTTCCAGAACAGGGCGGCACATCCGCCCGTCTTCAGCAGAGCGGAAAGTTTCGGATATCCCGTCTCCTCCGGAATCCAGTGAAACGCGGTAGCGGAACAGATCAGATCGAACGGTCCGCCCTCCCCGTCGTATTCCTCAAACCGGACCGGCAGGAGGCGCAGCTCCCGGAAAGCGGCACAGTTTCGCCGGGCAACGGAGGCAAGCTCGTCTCCCGGTTCCAGCGCAGTGACGGAACAGCCGAGCTTCAGCAGAGGCAGCGTCGCTTTGCCGGTTCCGCAGCCGACCTCCAGCACATTCGCTCCGCGGGGAAGTTCCGCGTATGCTGCGATCTCATGAAAAAGAGCTTCGCTGTATCCCGGACGGTACCGGTCGTAATTCTCCGCGACAGAATTGAAGCAGAGTCCATCGCGATGTTCTGAATCTATCATAAATAAATTTTCTTTCTCTTCAGAGAGTTTAAATGTTTCCGGCGGCAAAAGAGCAAAATGTCTGCTCATCCGCCCTCCCGGGTAAACTTCCGGAAGGCACGCGGGCTCATCCCGGTAAACTTCCGGAACACGGAAGAAAAATAGAGGGGATCATTGTAGCCGATCCGTTCGGCGATCTCCTTCATGGAAAGAGCGGTCGATTCCAGCAGATTCTTTGCAAGTTCCATCCGCATTTCCGTGACATGTTCCATCGGAGATTTTCCGCAGTAGTGGTGAAACATGCGGATCAGAGTCGGATTGCTCACGCCGGCGACTTCCGGCAAGATGGACAACCCGACATTCCCCCGCGTATAGGTCCCGTGCAGGAAATCCAGAGCCTTCCGCAGAGGCTCGGGATAACTTCTGGATTCGGTCACCCGGTTCTCCTCTCCGAGAAACAGAAACAGACTGAACGTTTTTTCTGTAATGATCCGCTCCGTCCCCGGGACCTTCTCCCGCAGAAGATGCTCGATTTCGTGAAATCGGTGTTTTGCTTCCTCCACACGGGAAAGGGTGATCTTCGGCACCGCATTCAAATGAAGCGATTCCACCAGAAGATCCAGAATGGTCCCGGAAATGCAGAGTGTCAATTTTTCATAATGCTCATCCGCCGCTGTCGAAAACCCGCAGTCGTGACCGCGCTGCATGAGGAAAACCTCCCCCGCGGAGACTTTTGTTTTCCGGTTGTCCAGATAAAACGTCGCGGACCCCTCCACAATCAGCTCCAGCGCAACGCCGACATACAGATGATGGCGCATTTTATGGCTTCCCCATCGTCTTGTGCAAAGATACGTGTTCGGAAACAGAACAAGACTGCGCTGCGGCGCCTGATACCAGCCGCACTCCTCCATCTGAAAATTTCCCCCGACTTCAAATTCATCGTAGGACGGCCCGTTGACATGTGCTTTTCTCATAACTCTATATTTTTGATAAAAAATTCCATGTTTTTTATAATTTCACCGCACGCATTTTTTATAAAATAACCTATAATTAAAATAAATCAACTGAAGAAAGGACTGTGCTCATGAAGAAAAAAAAAGTTCATCAGAATTTTACATTGATAGAGCTTCTTGTCGTAATTGCGATCATCGCCATCCTGGCAGCACTTCTTCTGCCTGCCTTGAATTCCGCCAGGGAAAAAGCAATGGAAATCAAATGCGTCAGCAATTTGAAACAACTCGGTTTTTCATGGGAAATGTACGAATCCGCCTTCGGCTGCACACCGCAGCTTCATGCGGAGGGTGCAGGACCAAAACGAGGATGGTACGGACAGCTCTATCTTGGAGGAGTTCTGAAACCGACCCTCCCGGAAACGGTGTATGACGGGGTCAGCGCGGTCAACTGCCAGATCCTCCGCTGCGATGTCACCTGGAGAATCGCAGGAGAGGAACACCCGCGCAATTATGCGGGAAATGTCTGGATTCCAAAAAAACTTTCCAAAGTTACAACGGATTCCAATTTTCAGACGGGAAGAATCTATACCTATAAATCGTCGTCAGTCAATCAGCCGTCCCGCCGGACGCGCGTCTCAGAGGGTGTTGATTTCTATTCCGCCAATATGCCGACCAATCCGACAACAGCCTGCACCCCGCCCTCCTACACATTGATTGCTTTTCCGCATCAGAAGTTCCAAGCCGGTAATTTTCTTTTTGTCGATGGACACGCGGGAAGCCTGAAATATACCATTCTTAAGGTTGCAACCTACAAAAAACTGTACCTGGGAATGGATCTTTAACTTTTTCTGAAAGGACACCATCTCATGAAACGAAACATCGGCACCATTTTTTCCATTCTTCTGCTCGCCACGGTATCGCTTTCCGCATTCACTCCGGAATGGAATGATTCCATCATACTCGAAAAAGACGCCCGGCAGAATGCCTACTGGCTGAAATCCGGAGACCGTAAAAAATTTTACGGCGGAATCATGGGGAAACGCCACATCGACTTCAGCAAAGTCAAAGCGTGGATCCGGGATCAGCGTATCCACGTGGATCTGACGGACGCATTCTTAAAGGAAAACGGATTCATCGACATCTCTTTCCGCATCCCCCTGGACAAAGTGGACCGGACGGTTCCGACACAATTCACCATGGAAATCGGCGGGACACCCGGACTCTCCGGCGATATCGGCCTGAATGGAATCGACAAGCAGAAAAAACACTACTGGAACAACAAACCCTTCCTCATCACAGGAGACAAGGAACCTCTTGCCTATGAGAAACAGATTCCGGAATCGGTTGCCCGGGTGGACCTGATCGCTCGGATGAGAAAACCGGGGATCTACACCTTCGGGCAGTCACGTTTTTCGAAAAAGAACGAAGAGGAGCAAATTGATCCGGCTCGGAACCTGATCGTCAACGGAGGCGCGGAACGCGGCTGGTATTCCACCGGGGTCCGGAATATGCTCAACCATACGGATGGAACGGAATACAGTCCTTTCTGGGCAAAAAACGTCTACCGGTATCCTCTTCTGGCAGAGATCGACTCCCGGGAGAAAGTCTCAGGAAACGCCTCCTTCAAATTCACCGTCCGGCATGACAAGCCGAATATTGATTCGGATTCCCATTACATCATGCACTTCAATCA
>CALXMJ010000196.1 GCA_944389445.1 uncultured Victivallales bacterium
AGCCTTTGCGATATTTTTTTTTTTTTTTCAAATAAAATAACAGGGCGCATATGAATAAGATTCTGCTTCCCGTACTGATGTTTCTCGCGGCGGCATGTTCCGTTTCCGCCGGGACCCGCATTCTCTGCACCACCCTGCCGATGACCATTTTCACAAACGCCGTGACCAAAGGCGTTCCGGGGGTGGATGTGACGCAGATGCTCGCTTCCGCGATCGGCTGTCCGCATGACTATGCGCTGACGCCCCAGGACATGCGCAAACTGGCTGGCGCGGATGTGATCGTCGTCAACGGACTCGGCATGGAAAGTTTCCTCGACGGCGTTATCGCCCGTGTCAATCGAAAAGCCCTTGTCATCGACTCCTCGAAAAATGTCAAGGGGGTTCTGGAGACCTGCGGCGAACACGATCATGACGCGCATGGGCACACGGGCCACAACCATGCGAAAAACGAACATCTTTTTGCCGGACCTTCAACCGCGGCGGACGTTGTCGATGCAATCGCCGAGGGACTCGCAGGAAGGGACCCGGCAAACGCAGCCAGATATAAGGCAAATGCAAAAGAATACGGTGCAAAACTCCGCGCAATTGCGAAGGAATACGCCGAACTGGGCAAGACAATTCCCGCGTCCGGACGCCTGATCGCGGTCCAGCATGGAATCTTCGATTACCTTGCGGCATCCGCCGGGCTCCGCGTGCTGAAATATCTTCAGGCACACGCAGGAACGGAACCTTCCGCCTCGCAGATCCGGACGTTCATCCGGGAGCTGAAAGAGCAGAAAGTCGCCCTGATTCTTGCGGAAAAGAACTATCCCGCACGGATCACCGGTCTGATCTCCAAAGAAAGCGGTGTGCCTGTTCTGACTCTTGCCGTATATCCGGAAGGACATTCCGCCAATCCGGAGGAATATCTGAAAGTCTTTGAAAACAATCTGAAAGCATTGAAAGCGTTTTACAGGAAATGACACACCCTCTTTGTCCGAACTGCGCCCATTCCGTCAGCTTTGAACATGTATATGTCGAGCATGACGGCGTCCGCATTCTGGATGACATCAGCGCATCAATTCCGCGCGGGGAATGCACTGCAATCGTCGGCCCCAACGGAGCGGGAAAAACGACCATGGTGCTCGTTCTGCTGAACGAAATCTCCTTCCGGGGAACGGTGACCTTTCACGGTTATGCGGAACAGCGTCCGAGAGTCGGCTACGTTCCGCAGTCGCTTTCGTTCGACCGGGGAATGCCTCTGACCGTTCTGGAATTCATGGCGGCGTTTCATCAGAAAAAACCGCTCTGCTTCGGAATCACCCGTGCTCAGCGGGAAAGACTGATTCCGCTGCTGGAGAAAACGGCGTGTTCCCATTTGGCGAACCGTCCGCTGGGAGCGCTGTCCGGAGGGGAACTCCAGAGAGTGATGCTCTCCGCCGCACTTTCCCAGGAACCGGAACTGCTGATTCTCGATGAGCCGTCCTCCGGCATTGATTTCAAGGGAGGTGAGGTCTGCTGCGAACTTCTGGACCGCTTCCGGAAGGAAAAAAATTTCACACAGCTGATGATTACACACGATCTTTCCACCGTTGCGGCCCATGCCACCCATGTCATCTGTCTGAACAGACGCATAATAGCGGAAGGCAATCCGCACCGGATTCTGACGCCGGAAGTGCTCGCCGCCACCTTCGGTCCCCATCGCGGAGTTCCGGCCCCCGGCGCAATTCCCGGAACCGGAGAGAACTGCCAGGCGCCATGCTGCGGAGGGAAAAAGTAAAATGGAACTCGGATTCGTCTCTTTTTTATGTGAGCTCATCGGGAAAGCCATTCCGCTGGAGTGCATGCAGATGCGCTTCATGCAGGAGGCTATGCTGGGATTGATCCTTGTTGCGCCGATGGCGGCTGTGGCGGGCACCCAGGTGGTGAATTTCCGGATGGCGTTCTTCTCGGATGCAATTGGGCATTCCGCATTCGCCGGAGTCGCATTCGGACTTCTTTTCGCCATCAGTCCGAATCTCACGATGCCGCTGCTGGCGGTGATTGTCGGACTCGGCATCATGGCGGTCAAACAGAGGAGCGGACTTTCGACAGACACCATCATCGGAGTTTTCTTTTCTGCGGTGGTTGCCTCCGGACTCGCCGTGGTCAGCCGCTATCCGCAGGCGGCGCGCGACATGCAGATGTTCCTCTACGGCGATATTCTGACCATCAGCGATCAGGAGATCGCCGCTCTCTTCGGACTGCTCGCCGTTTTTCTCCTGTTTCAGGGCTTCGCATTCAACAAGCTGATCTGCATCGGACTGAACCTCCAGCTGGCAAAGGCTCACCGGATAAAAGTGATGATCTATCAGTATCTGTTTGCAGCGCTGCTCTCGCTGATCGTGATTTTCTCCGTGAAGGCGGTCGGTGTGCTTCTCGTGACGGCGATGCTGATTACACCTGCCGCCGCGGCGAGAAATCTTGCATCATCATACGGCAGAATGCTGTGGATATCGGTCATAGTCAGCATTGTCTGCGCAATCGCGGGGCTTCTGCTCTCCGCACAGGAATGGCTGCGGACCGCGGCAGGAGCAACCATTGTCATCTGCGCCTGTCTTGTTTTCTGCATAAGCCTGATTTTCCGGAGGCACTTCCGCAGCTGACCGGATAAATTTCAGCTCCCGCGGCAAAGCGACGCTTCCCCGGTCGAGAAACCGGTAATCGACCAGGACATCCGAATTCACGGGTCGGCTCTCAATCAATGATTCCAGCAGCTCCAGCGCCGATGACGCCAGCTTTGGAAAATCCTGATAACAGGTCGTAAGCGGCGGAAAGAGATATCCGGAAACATCCGGCTGCTCCCATGTGATAATCGAAAGATCATCGGGAATCCTCAGCCCGCAGGCAAGCGCCGCATGGAAAGTCAGCAGAGATTCGCTTTCACCCGTGCTGATCAGAGCGGTAATTCCGGATTTCACCAGTTCCGCCATTGTTCCGTACAAATGCCGAATCCGCTTTCCGCGGTCATCCGTAAAAATGCCGGGCCGCCAGCAGGAAACAGGATCCAGGGCATACAGGGAGGTCATCTCTTCGAACGCCTTCCGGCGGGCAAGATTGCAGGCAGTTTCCATATTGCCGTTGACCAGCATCGCAATTTTCGCATGTCCGTATCCGGCAAGATGCGCCACGGCCCGCCTGACAGCTCCGAATTCATCCGAAAACACCGAATAGACGCCTTCGATATGCCGTGCGGAATCGTTGATGCAGACCATCGGCAGACTGCTTCGCGCACCGAGGCGTCTTGCCATGTCGTTGTTGAAATCAAAGGAGACGATGCCCGAAACGGAACGCTCGTTCAGCAGTTCCATCTGATCGGATGAAAAAATATCAAGCAGATATCCCCTTTCCGTTGCCTGAAGACGCAGCGCGTTCAGCAGACTGGAGGAATAGTAGTAAAGCGGAATTCCGCAGGGCGGCAGAACAACGGCAATGGTCCTGCCGCGCGGATTCGGACGGTACCCGAAGCGTTCCGCGGCATTCAGGACCGCGACCGCAGTACGCGCGGATATCTTCGGATGATTGTTCAATACTCGGGAGACCGTTGACACATGGAACCCGGTTGCCTCCGCAATTTTTCGAATGGAGCAGTCGCCGCTTCTTCTCATTGTCTCATCCATCCCCGGACCGGAACGGGCGGAACGGAAGGAACGCTCCGTCCGCCGGCGCCGAAAAGCTGTTACAGCAGTTCCGCGGCCGCGGCCGCAAGCGGGCTGCGTTCGCTCTTCTTCAACGTGATGTGCCCATGAATCGGAAGATTCTTGAAACGGTCAACGATAAAGGACAAGCCGTTGCTGCAGGAATCCAGGTATACGTTGTCGATCTGGTAGGGATCGCCGGTAAGAATCATCTTGGTGCCTTCTCCCGCACGGCTGACAATGGTCTTGACCTCGTGGGGAGTCAGGTTCTGCGCCTCGTCCACAATCACGAACTGCTTGGGAATGCTCCGCCCGCGGATATAGGTCAGAGCTTCGAGCTCAAGTTTATGGTTCCGCTTCAGTTCCTCGATCTGACGGCGCACAACCTGCGCATCATGCTTGTCATTGCGGAGCAGATAATCAAGATTGTCGTAGATGGGCTGCATCCAGACATCAAGCTTCTCGTCTTTTGTCCCCGGCAGGTAACCGAGATCATTCCCCATGGGGATGATCGGCCGGGACACCAGAATCCGGTCGTAAAGATTCTGCTGAATCGTTGTTTCCAGAGCGGCGGCGAGAGCAAGCAGAGTCTTTCCGGAACCCGCCTGCCCGACCAGAGTCACAATCTGAATGGAGGGATCCATCAGAATCGTCAGAGCCATCCGCTGCTCCTTGCTGCGCGGAGAGACGTTCCAGACTTTGTCGGAGTACTCATGAGGGATTGCCTCAATGCGCGTCCCGCGTTTCCAGCCGAGTGCGGAACGCTTCGGATTCGCCTCATCCTTGAGAACAACGAATTCATTGGGCAGAAGAGAGTTTTCTATTTCCAGAAATCCGTTTTTATAGAAATCCTCGACAGCCTGCGAGGGAACATCCATCTCGCATTCTCCGCTGAAGAGTTCATCAAAATTGACGCGCTGGCGCTCAAAATCCTCGACGGGAACTCCAAGGCTGTCCGCTTTCAGGCGCAAATTGATATCCTTGGAAATCAGGATGACATTGGTGTTTTCCTTGTGGAGCATGAAGGCAACTCGGAGAATGCGGTTGTCCGGCTGGCTCATATCCATGCCTTCAACGACTTTTCCCTCTCCGGCCATCACCTGAAGAGTTCCGGCGGGCTTGCCGTTGGCGTTGTCCAGGGGAACTCCGTTGAAAAGGCTTCCTTTTGCCCGCAGGGTATCGAGCCGGCGGATCACCTGCCTGGCATTGCGGCCGAGTTCATCCTGATGCTTTTTGAATTTGTCGAGTTCCTCGATCACCGCCATCGGAATCACGACTTTGTTGTCTTCAAACGATTCCAGCGCCTGTGCGCTGTAGAGCAGAACATTTGTGTCGAGAACATAGATTTTTTGCATATTCAACAACCCCTTTCTCCTTGCATCTGGAAAACTGTTGTTCCCAATTCCGGAATTTGCAAGTAAAAAATCTTAAAAAATGCAAAATAATTTATATTTTTTAATCATTTCCGCAAAAAAAAGGGTCCGGACCGCCTTCCGTCCGGACCGTTTCTTCTGAAAATCATCATTCCGGAGGAAAAACGCGGAGTGATGTTTCCGGCAGATGCAGCGCTTTTCTTGTGGATTCCAGAGCACGCAGATAATAAGCCTCCGCCCGGTCGTAACAGGTCGGCAGGCTCTCCTTCCGCCAGTTCGTCTTCATGAATTCCAGATCCTCCCGCATCAGAGCTGTGCATTCCTCGTACAGACGAATCTGCGGATCGAGTTCCTTCTGCGTAAACCAGACTCCGCCCGTATTGTGTGCGTGAAGAAAACAGAGTTTCGCCCGTAAGACCGTTGCAAGAACCCGTTTTGCAAGAGCGCGAAGCTCGGAAAGCATCTCCGGGCGGACGGCGGAAGCGGAATCCGCGGAATCGAACCACGCGACGGCGGAACGTACATCATGGATCAGCTGATCCAGCTTTGCCGGATCGGTCATTCCGGCTCCGAGGCACAATCCTCTGGAATCGGGATCGTCGAACAGGCGCCCAGGCAGAAGCGGGCCGCGATAGATGAGTTCCGGACTCCAGTACCGGGTTCCCGAAGCATCCAGAAGAATCCGGTATGCCCTTCGGAAGCCGTCGTCGCGCCGGTTCAGTATGAGGGATTCCACATCGCAGATGAAATCATTCTGCGAATAGTCCGCATTCTCAAACGCTTTCAAGGCGTAGATCGTGCCGAGAGTGGTGAGTACATACGGATTGATGTTTTCATCGGAGCCCCAGTCGGAAATGACAAATGCCTCCGCCTCTTTTCCGAGCTCGCGCCAGATCGCCACATTTTCCGATAGACGTTCAAAGGGAGTGAAAACGTACTCCGCCATACAGTTCCCGGTCGCAAGGAAGCGGCGCCCCGCCACCGTCTCCGCGTGTCTGGAGTAGTGATAGTTCTCCACCTCATAGACTTCCTTCCGTCCGCAATATGCCCAGTTCACGAAAACGATGTCCTTTGAAAGCAGCCGGCGCAGTTTCGGATACACGATTGCTTCATCGGCATAGAACAGCATCGTTTTGCCGATCGACCGGAGAAATGCCGCGATATCATTGACGTAATCGGCAAACGTCTCTTCAAATCCGTGTGCCTCCAGATAAGCCCTGCTCCGGCCGAGTCCGAGATTGAATGCCTCGTCGCCGCCGCAGTGAACATACCTTGAGGAAAAACAGGAAGATACCTCTTGCAGGAATGCTTTCATCTTCTCCCGGAACTCCGGGAGATCAAGCCGGCAGCAGTGCCCGCCTTCCGGGATATCGCGATACGGCTCCATCTCGGGAAGCGCCAGCAAATGTTCCAGATGACTCAGAATCTCAAAATGCGGAATGAACTCAAGACCATGCGCATCCGTATAGGAACGGATTTGCGCCAGGTAGTCCGGCGTGATCGGATTTTTCCCCGCACCGGCGGAAGGGAACACCGAATTCTCCACGGTGTTCTCAAGGTAAAATTGAATTCCGTCCAATCCGAACGGACGAAGAAGATCCAGCTGTTTGAATACGGTCTCCGGACGCGGAATTCTGCCCCGTGCGACATCGTACTGAAGGATTTTTTTCATAGAAAGACCTCCCTGTTTCCCAGATACTATATCCGCATCCCCCGGGAAGACAATCCCGGAAGGAAAATTTTCGCATATTCTCCTGAAAACAGGACAAGCCGTAAATCCTTCCACATAAAAATTCCGGTATTCCCATGAAATCGCAAGTAAAATATTGATACCGGTTCAGATTCCGCCCCCCGCAAAAGAGACCCCCATGAACCCGGCGGCGCAAACGGGATTCCCCTTCGCCCCCCTCGCGCAATTTTTTTCTTTTTTTTTTGAAATCACCCTCTTTCGCAAATCGGAAAATATGCTATAATTAGAGGTGGACTACCACTGGACTACATCAAAATAAAAACAGGGAATGACTGGAATGAAGACGCGTGAGCTGCCGGAGACGGAATATCTGCGGATCAGGAATTATCTGCTGAGCATGATCTTCCATGCGGGGCACGAATCCATTCTGATGCCGTCTTCCCGTGAACTGGCGGCACAGTTCAAAGTAGCCCGTGCGACAGTGACGAAAGCGCTCAATCTGCTTGCCAAAGAGCACTATCTGGTTACAAGAAAAGGGGTCGGAACATTTTCCAATCCGGCAACCGTGAAGAGCTATGGAGCTCCAGTCAAAATTGCCGGCATCCTGCTCGGGAACGGAAACAATCTGTTTCATGAATATTCCGGCTGGTTTGCTCTGGCATATGCGGGTCTGGAACTGACCAAGCATGACTGTTTTCTCCGTGAAGTCCGACTGGTCGGCATGGAAAATCCGGATCGGATTGAGATGGAAATCCGCGCACAGCATCTTGATGCGCTTCTGCATATCGCTCCACCAGCCTTCTTCAATCCGATTCTGGAAAAACTGAGTCGGGAAGGGTTCCCGGTTGTGACTCTGTTCGGACAGGCAAATACCAGAAACTATGGATTCGATTTCGAACGTTCCGGCTATGAAATCGGAATGTGTCTGCTGAAAGAACACAGAACTCTCTTCTACGGAATGTTCCCCATTTGTTACGAGTCCTTCCAGAACGGAATGAAAAGAGCGTATCGGGAAGCCGGACAGGAAGTGCGCATTCGGACATTCAAACACCTGAATGATCTGCGCGACGCCATGCGGAAAGAAGTTCCGGATGCCCTTTATATCATGGCATCATTTGATACGCCCATTCTGGACATGCTGGAAGAGTTGAAAATCGATTTTCATTCGAAATGCCGCCTGATTACATTCCGTCCTAAAATTCTGGATCCCCGTTTCCGCGGTTTTCAGCATTTTCCCCCGGAAACAGAAATCGCGGATGGAATTGCCGGGGATCTTCTGACAATGCTGAATGGAACACGGCTTGATCCGATTTCCCGGAACATTCCGTTGAAAATAAAAAAAATCAACCTGCAATAAGGAGGTAAAAATGCGGAAAAAAGCTGAATGGAGTTTCACTCTTATAGAACTTTTAATTGTTATTGCTATTATTGCAATTCTTGTATCTATTCTCCTTCCGGCATTGAACTCTGCACGGGAAAGCGCCAGAAAAACAAGCTGTATCGGGAATCTGAAACAACTCGGTACTGCACTGCTCCTGTATGCGGGAGACAACGATGATTTTCTCTGTAAAGGAAGATCAAACGCTGCCTGGATGCAATATCTGAATTCCTATTTGAAGTTTCAGGGGGGAAGCTCGTCCTATGGGGCTCTGCGTTTTGAAAAGACGGCTAACGCTTTCTTCTGTCAATCAGGCCTTCCCGCTTCGAATTCGCCGTATTGGACCGGAGGAAACGGTCTGAAGACACTTTATGTCTCCAATTATGCGCCGACCCTGTATATCTGGAGATCCTCGACTCCTCCATCCCGGTCTCCCGGCTGGATGGTCGCCAACAACAACGGCTGGCATTTCTACAACAGCGGAGAGAGAAAAATCACACTCGTTTATTCCGGAAGCGTTCTGATGGGAGAGATGAACTATACAGACTCCAACGTAAATTACAAAGCCAACTGCACGCCGGGAGGAGACAGCGGCCTTGCTCTCGGAGAAGGCTATGATTTTGCCAATCAAAGGAGCAATGTCGGAGCAGCCTGGAACAACCATCGGAATTCCGCAAACTTTCTGTATCTGAACGGAGAAGTAAGAAATCATCGGTACACCGGAGGAACATTCCAATACAAGATCCCGGAAACCGCATGGCAGCTGCTCCAATAAACTCCGATATGTGAACGTCTGCTTCCGACCGTTCCGTTCCGCTTTGCTGTATCAGCCGGATTGCAAGGTACCGCCCCCTGATCAGACGGAATCCGGACAGAAATTCAATCTTACCCAAAAAACTAAAACGATAAGGAATATATCAATGTCTCTGAAAAAACATCTGGCAGGAGTTATTCTCCTTTTCCTGCTTACCGGACCCGCGGTTGCAGATTTTACAAAAGGCGAACTCCTTTATTACAACGATTTTGATACAGCGGATGCGTTCGGAGAAAAATACCGCGGAGCATTCCGGCCCGGTGCAGGACTCGCGGAGGATGGCGCATTTGAAGTGGTTGGATATCGAGGCTCCCATTTCCTTATAATGAATCTGGACGCGGCAAAACTGAAGGGATGCATCCTGATGGAAGCCGTGGTCAAGGCGGATCAGATTTCAAAACCGGAAAAAGCGCATTTTGGAGCGAAACTGATGCTTGTCATCCAACGGAAAAATGGAAAAACCTTATGGCCCGAACCCGCGGCAATGCCGAAAAGCGGTTCCAGCGACTGGAAAACGGTTTCACTTGTCCAGATCATCCCCGATGACACCGTTTCCGTCAAACTCTATTTCGGAGTCCAGAACGCCACAGGCAAATTCCTGATCGACAGCATCAGCATTTATCGGACGGAGGGAAAATAACCATGAAAACACTTTCCGCCGCCATATTCACTCTCCTTCTGGTCCCGTTTCTGCTTTCCGCCGGATATGAAAAGACAAAACTGCTTCTGAAAGCGGATTTCAGGACACGGGAATCCCTGAACCGATGGAACGGGCAAGCCGCCTTTCTTCCGGAATCCGGCGTTACCGGACAAGGCGGAGTCCTGCTGAAAAGCGGTCAGATGATCGACTACCCCCTTGATCCGGCAAAGTTTCAGGGAACCCTGATTCTGGATGGAATTTACCGCATCCGGAATGTCCGCACAAAAGAGGAAAAACCCTATTACGGCGCAAAGCTGATGCTTGTCATTCGACTGAACGACGGGAAGACCCTCTGGCTCGAATCGAATTCGCTGATCCGGACAGGCTCCTCCGGATGGCTGAGAAAAGAACTCGTCTTCCGAATGCCGGAGGCAGACCGCATCACCGGAATGTTTTTCCGGATCGGACTGGAAAATGCGGACGGCGAATATTTCTGCGATTCCATCCGTCTGTACGAAAGCCGTTCCATTCCTGATCCGGACACCCATTTTTCCCGGCGGGATCCCTCCCGGCAATGGAAAGGCGGAATGTTTCGCGGCTTCATGAGCGGGCACAGTCTTGAAGAAAAAGACTTCAGGACTCTGCATGACTGGAACGCCAATCTGCTGCGCTACCAGATGCATCCCCTGAACAGGAAAATCACCACCGAATCGGAATATCTGGACTGGATAGATTCTGAAATCAGAAAAATGGACCGAGTCCTTCTCCTCTGCCGAAAATACGGCATCCGGATGGTCATCGACCTGCACACCGGTCCCGTCGGCTCCAAGCGGAACTCTCAGGCGAGCAACATTCTGACCGATCCGGAATCCGTCCTTCGCCAGCTGAAGGAGGCATGGACAAAACTGGCCCGCCATTACAAAGGGAACCCGCAGATTTACGGTTATGACATCCTGAACGAACCTTTGACGGAAAGTTATATCCGCAACGAAAAAAAACCGTGGTGGCGGATCGCGGAAACCGTGGCGCGGACAATCCGGTCAATCGATCCGGAAACGCCGATCATCATAGAACCGGACCTTTCCGATGTGCGGGAACTGAAGTTTATCGACGTCCCGAACCTGATTTACAGTGTCCATGCCTATTGTCCGATTCAATACACCCACCAGATCCGGAAAGACTCCCTCGTCTGGCATTATCCGGGATACGTTCAGGGAATTAAATATGACCGGGAAGCTCTGCGCAAAGACCTGATGCCGGTCCGGGAATTTCAGCTGAAATACAACGTTCCGATTTTCGTCGGGGAATTCAGCACCTCGGTCTGGGCGCCGGGCGGGGAAAAGTATCTGGAGGACCTGATCGACATCTTCGAGGAATTCGGCTGGGACTGGACCTATCATGCGTTTCGCGAATGGGCGGGATGGAGTCTGGAACATGTCGGAACCAAAGGGTTCGGAATCAAATACAATCCGGATAACCCGCGCATGAAAACAGTCCTGGAAATTCTGAAGAAAAATAAAAACAGGAACCGGAGGCTCGGCGCAGATTCATCTCCGGCGTCCTTCCAGCGGAACACGAAACCCGAAGAAAATGCGACATCTCCAAAAGAAAAACCTTTGTCACAAAGAAGAAGATGACGGCTGACCGGGCCCCAATTCAACCTTGTAAATCAAATCACAGGCATCCGGAGCCGGAAGAGAATAAAGGGACAGCAGGTCCAGACGGAACGGATGCCGCGGCGCCTGGAGCAGAAAAAGTTCGAGCAGTTCCTGCAGATCCCTCGGCGGTTTGCGCAGTTTCAATGTGCAATGTGGATGGAACGGATAGGGAGAGGGCTCAAAACGCAATCCGCAGTTTGAGACAATTTCATGAGCACGGAAAAAGGGAGCGTCATCAATCAGATTCAGGAAATAAATATCGGTATTTTCGAAGCGTTCGACATTGCCGAATTCCGCATAAAAAGGCTCGATCCGCCTTGCGGCTTT
>CALXMJ010000197.1 GCA_944389445.1 uncultured Victivallales bacterium
CTACCGAGAGCTGTCCTATTGAATCTGCGCATACTTTCAGATCGGCCTCCAGAGCCATTTCTCTGGCGCCCATATACACCGGTTCAAGGGTTTCGATGGTCCCGGCGGCGCTCATTTCCATGCGCTTCAACCGTCCGGCCTGCGTCGAATACTTGTCAAGTGTTTCAATCAGCTCCTTGCGAAGCACGCTTCCTTCCGTGGAAGCCTCCTTCAAGCGTTCAATCGACCGTTTCAATCCGGCATTTTCCGCATTCAGCCGTTGAATTTCCGCCTGAAGTTTCGCAATTTTTCTGCTCTGTGTATTATCCTCCGCCATCAACGCGGGCAGAAACATACCACACAGAGCTGATAATATAAGTGGTCTTTTGAAAAAAATCCAATTTTTTTTTATTTTTTTTCTGTTTTTTTCACGGGATTCCACTTTTCAGACCTTTTTTCAGAGTTCCGAACCGACAAAAAAATAGTCATATTCTTCTAAAATATCATTTTTTTATTTCTTTGCAAATTTTCCGGGATTGAAATCTCTCCGTTTCATGCTATATCTTTATCCGAGCTCCATATTGAGAAGGAAAATGATGCGTCGGATGAATACATTGGAATTACTGCGGAAACTGGTTGCCATCCCGAGCGTCAACCCGCACTGCATCAAAAGCCATCCGGAACTGGCGGGGGAAAAGCGGATTGCCGATTTCATCGAGCATCTGGCACACAGCCGCGGCATCCGGACCTCCAGAATCGAATCGGAACCAGGACGTCCGACTCTTCTGCTGGAACTTCCAGCCAAAAACAATGCGCCCGATGCACCTCTCCTTGCCTGTTTCGCACATACGGATACGGTCTGGGTCCCGAACCTCCCCTCCCCCTTTGAAATAACTCAGACCGGGGATGGATTCTATTACGGACTCGGTGTCACGGATGACAAAGCGTCTCTTGCCGCGGCGCTTTTTTCGCTGTTTGCCCTTCAGGAGCAGGGCGGAGCCCCCTGCCGTTTCACAGTCGTCTGCACCTGCGACGAAGAAGCTGGATTTGCGGGAATCGACTCGATCCTCCCGGACCGCATCCGTCCGGATGCGGCAATCGTCATGGAAGGCACGCTCCTGGATGTGGTCACGGCACACAAGGGAACGGTCCGCTGGCGGATCACATCGCGCGGTGTGTCAGTCCATTCGAGTCTGGTGCCGCAGGGGGAAAATGCAATCTACAAATCCGCGAAGCTCGTTCTGGCAATCGAACAGTTCTCCAACAGACTGATCGGAAAGAGTTCCCATAAACGCCTTTCTCATCCGACCGTCAATGTCGGGACCATTCAGGGAGGCACACAGCCGAACTCCGTTCCCGACCGCTGCGAATTTGTAATCGACCGACGCCTTCTCCCCGGGGAAACGGTGGAACAGGCGGAAAACGAACTGCGGGACGCTCTTTCCGGATGCAGCGATTACGAACTCAGCGAACCGACCTTTTTCACAGCACCGTTTGAAATCGGCGAACATCATCCCTTCGCCGCTCTGATGCTTGAAAATGCCCGGAAAGTAAAACCGGAGGCCTGCTTCCGCGGACTTTCCTGTTCCACTGAAGCCGGTTCCACGGCGGCGTATGGAATTCCCACCGTTGTTTTCGGCCCGGGCGACGTAAGAACCGCGCACTCCATTCACGAATGCATTCAACCCCGGGAAATCGACCGTGCGGTTGAAATCATCACCGCCGCGGCCCGCTCTTTTTCATCCTTTCTATAATTATAATAAAGAAAGAAGGAAATCATGCAGACTTTATCCGACGCACTCTCTCAGGCATTCCGAAAAATGAAAATGACTCTTTTTTCCCCCTTCTCTCTCCCGCTCTGGTTTACGCTGGCCTTTCCGGCGTTCCTTGCGAATCTGGGCTCAGGCGGATTCGGATTCAATTTCATGCAGACACCTTCCAAAGAAAAAATTTCAAATGTTCTGACAGAACATCTGCTTCTGATTCTGCTTCTTCTGGCGTCCCTCGCCGTTGTTGCGATGATTCTGAGTGTGGTTCTCTACTGGCTCAGCAGCCGAGGCCGCTTTATTTTTCTGGATATGCTTGTGCACGGTGCCGATGCGGAACGCTTCGGCAATCGCTGGCGCCGATTCAAAACGCCGGCAAACTCTTTTTTCCAGATCAAACTCGTTTTCTACCTTTCCTATATCGTCTGCGCTCTCATCGGTATTCTGGGCCTGCTTCCGTTTCTGATCCCCCTTCTGAACTCGATTGCAGAGAAGGATGTCATCCATTTACCATATTTGAATTACAGTGCGCTTCCGCCCGATCTCCAGTCCCTGTATCTTGGAGTCTGCCTCTTTCTCATTGCAGCGGGTTTTCTGGGAATCCTCGTCCTTGCCATTCTGGAAACCATCTTCAACGACTATGGCGCTCTGCTCATGTACCGCAAGGGAATTTCCGGATGGGCCGCTCTCCAGAGCTCCCTTGCCGCAATCAGGGAACAGCCCCTGCGCTTCGTGAAATACATCTGGGGACTGATCCTGATCCAGATTCTTTCCGCTCTCGCCATTCTCGCCTTCCTGATCGTCACCTGCTGCTGCATCGGATACATCCTGCTGCTGATCCCATATATTTCAACGGTCGTCATGATGCCGATCATCTATACAAGATGGCAGTTCATCCTGGAATACTTCGGCGATTCCGGACTTCTCAATTCAACTCAACGAAAAATTCCCGCTTCCGAAAAAGGCATCGATCAATTCATCATCCGTCCGGACACGGGGTCTCGGAAGCAATGAAACCATTTTGATTAATTTACAAAAAATATCAAATATTTGCCATTATATCTTCAAATCAAATTCCTTTTCTTCTTCTCCCGGAAAAAGGGACCATTTTCAACGGATGCCTATGGGAAAAGAGATCGAATGCAGACTGAAAAAACGGATCAGCCCTGCTTATCTTTCAAAGATCCTCCTTTTCCGGCAAGGAATATTGTATAAAAAAGAATCTAAAAAAAATTAGCATGATTATTATTTTAAAATATTATTTTTTAATAAAACTTTTATTTTTTTTAAAAAATTCCATTTTCATGTTTGATTTTTCTTCTTATGGAGATAGATTATTTACAAAGATAAACAATCTATTACAAAAAAAATCCGCATAAACCGCTGCGGAAATAAAGACAAGCAACGGAACGATCCGCCCGCAGGAA
This sequence comes from uncultured Victivallales bacterium, assembly GCA_944389445.1. Lineage (GTDB taxonomy): Bacteria > Verrucomicrobiota > Lentisphaeria > Victivallales > UBA1829 > UBA1829. Next base: position 3,173 of record CALXMJ010000197.1, read on the forward strand.
TTTTTCTTATGGGGGGAATATGAGCCCGGGGGTTTCGGGGGGAAGATGATCCGGCGGGGGACCGGAACATCGAAACCAGAGGGATCACTTGTGAAACGCAACCGGCAATATTGAGGGGGGAGGAGAAAACAGGGAGAGATGCCGAAACTGTTTCACTCGGATTGTTTCTCCGCTGATAACGAGGGGTATCGACGGAGAAGCAATCTATTTTATCAGGAAAACGACTGCGCAAGAGGAACGGGTTGTCCATACGACGGCGCGTTTTTTTTAGGGATTCGGGGGAGTCCATAAAAGAACCGCATCCGGTCAGTCCGCTCCCGCCGGAGAATTCGGGGGAATCTTCGGGGGAGCGGATTGATTTTTTTCCTATGGGACAATTCTGTTCAGCCCGGCAGGATGAGATTATATTCGTTGTCGCTTCGCGGAGTGAGTCCGACCATTTGTTTCCGATTGAAAAATTCCAGTTCATAATTCCCGTAGAACCCGTTCCAGGATGCTTCGCCGTTTTCATCCGTGACAACGGTCGTTTCGGTATGCCACTCCCGGTTGACCAGCTGATCCAGAACCCGGTAGGAAGGCTTTTCCTTGAAATCACTCCCGATAAGACAGGCATCGTAACGGCTTTCGCCGCCAAAAGCGGTTTTATCGCAGAGATTCCAGTAAACGATGGATTCGCAGTTTTTCTGGCTGAACCAGAGCCGGTAGAAGTTGCGCAGAAGCTGCGCCTGAATTTCCTCGGCAAGCCCGCGGGGAAGTTCCGGATAGGTGGTCAGAGAAATTTCCGAGATATGGAGCGGAAGATGAAGCTGTCCGAGCTGATCCAGCACCTGCAGGATATGGGCGGGATCGAAGAAACTTTTCACTTCCATCCGCATCGCGTCTTCAAGGGCGCCGTAGAGATGAAACTGCAGGCCGAGCCCGTCGAGCTTCACACCGCGCCGGAGAAGACGTTCCGCGAGCAGAAACATGGGGGAACTGTCGTGAGCAAAGGATCGGAAAGTGATATCCGTCCCGTCATTATAAATGAATTCTGTTGAAACGGGAAAGTATTTTTCCGCCATTTTAAAGATCTGCCGTACGTAATCGCCGGGGACGGGAGCATCGCCGATCACGGGACTCTTCCGCGGATGATAGGTGAACGACTCGTTGACGACATCCCATTTGCGAACCCGCGAAGCGTACCGTCTGGCGAGTTCGGCGATCCGCTTCTCGACCAGGATCATGACTTCCCGGGAATCCCGCGGCAGCCAGCGGGGAACGAAATTATCGCAGAACATCCAATGTCCCTTCGGCGCAATCCGGTTTTGTTCGCACCAGTCGATGACGAGATCGACAGGGGGACGGCGGTCCATCGGAGCACTGTCGGCGGCAAAGCGGAATTTCCCCTGTTCGGGTTCCGTCGAATCCCAGAGAAACGGAACAACCGCCTCATTGAATACGCGCTTGAAATATTCCTCGTAGGCATCGTTTTTTTCCTGTTCCGCGAAATTTTTGAGTTTAAATGCATTGCATCCGAACTTGAAATCGTGACTCTTCTGACGGATCTTGATCTCACAGTTTTTCAGAGGAGCACCCGAGGCATCCTTCAGGAAAACGGTGCACCATCCCATGCGGTTGCGTTTTATATCGAGCTCGACGCGCTCCCAGGTTCCGGCTTTCGGATGTTCGAACTTTCGCATCAGTCTCTTTGCTTTTTCCAGCGCCGTCAATTCTGTTTCCATGTGATTGTCTCCTTCTTCATTTAACTGGTCTTCGGGGAAAGATACACCTCTTTTCCGATACTGTAATGAAACATATTTGAAAAACCATCCTGAATATGGTATACTACATTTGAATAACAGGAAAAACATTTGAAAAACAGTCAAAACGATGGAATTATCAAAAATCAAGGCTCTGTTTGCGGGAGTAAAATCAAAATGTTATCACGACAATGGACGGGAACGATATTTCACGACGGAACACCACTGTTTTCTCAGTTATCAGCATCCTGTGGAATACGGAAATGAGCTGTTTCTTCAATGCAATCTGTTCTGCCGGACCCGTTCCTGGGCAGGAGATCATCATTGCCGACTTTATCCGCCGTTTCTGAACCTCGGGCTGGTCCATACCGGAGAAACGGTGATCCGAAGCGGGGAACTCTATACGACGGCCAAAGCCGGCGATGCTTTTTTCCTTGCGCCGGACACCGAATATGAGATTCTGACCCCTCATCTCTCCGAACGTTCCGCGGTCCTGATTTCGGGACCGCTTCTCCGGGAAGCGGTGTTGTCAAGCGGACTTCAGCAAACGCCGGTCATTCCGCTAGCGTCGCCGGAGACGCTGGAACATCTTCTGGAACGGATGCCGGGAATGCTCCGAGAGTCATATCGGTCCTCCGTGCGCAGAAAGATCTCCGGACTCTGCTTTGAGCTGATTCAATACCTGAGCGCACCGGATACGGCGCCGTCACATCCGGAGAACCTGAACAGTGTTCTGGAAAAAATCGGGAGGGAATATGAAAAACCGCTCGATGTGGAATCTCTGGCGCTTTATGCGGGAATCAGCGCATCCTCTCTGACGCGTCTGTTCAAGCGGTATCTGAATGAAACACCGCATCAGTACCTGACCGGAGTCCGGATGCGGCAGGCGGCGCGAATGCTGGAACAGCACACGCTTTCCATCAAGGAAATCGCGGAACGGGTCGGCTATGAAAACCCGCTGAACTTTTCCACAGAATTCAAGAAACGCTTTGGCGAATCACCAAAGCGTTTCCGACACTGAGACGCGTCCCGTCCGGCTTACTCATTGATCCGTACGGATTTGACGATCACTCCGCCCGGCTGATTGCCGCGCAGGCACTTGACTCCGGCGCTCCAGGGAGCCTTCCATGCCGCGGGAAGATCCAGAAACCCCGAAGGAGTCCCGCTGCCGGTCTGCAGCTCCGACGAAGAAGCGATCCGGTATCCGCGGGAATTCACCGACAAACGCAATGTCAGAGGAAACTTCAATCCGGCCACCGTTCCGTTCCAGAGAGCCTGTCTTCCGTTCATCAGCGACAGATTCAGACCATCTTTTTCGGCGTAGAAGCACCAGAGCCAGAGAACATTCTTCATGATGTAAGGCTCGACATATCCCTTCAGGGAATCCGGCGTCAGAAAGATCCGTACTTCGCAGGCAAACGGCTTCTCCTTTTTCTCCGCCTGAAAGCCGGCAAGTTCGACCGCAAGTTCCATCTCGCTCCCCGGAAGCGGAGCGGAGGTTTTCAAAACAAACTGATCGACTGACAGCAGCCGTCCGGCGGGCAAATCCCGTCCAGCCCCCGTCACACTCCATCCGGCACTCGTCTTTCCCGGCAGGTACACGGAACGTTTCCGCTCCGTTGCCGGAGAAAACAGAAATTCTCCCGGCAGAGCAGCCCCAGCGGATTCCAGTTTCAGATTTCCCCATGCGGAAGGAATCGCATACTGTTTTTCGCGGGCGCCGAAAATATCCTGTCCGTTCAAAGCGGCATCAAACCCGAGAACGGCTCCCGCGGCAGGTTTGAATGCGACAGATGCGTTCATTCCCTCCGTAAGAACCTTCCACGGAACAGAAAGGTCGAAGACCGTTCTGCCGTTCTCGCTCCGGAACGAGGCGGAAACATCCGTCAGACGGCGGGAGGAGAGCGGATAGCCGTCTTTGTGATACGGAAAACTCATGACTTCACACTTGCCGTCGGAGGAGACCGGAATCACAACAAGCTGAGCAGTGGAGTCATCGCGCACATTTGCCTTCCGGTTCAGAAAATCGAAAAAGAGTTCCAGAGAATCGGCGTTCCAGAAGAAATTCCTGTCCCGGGCGATCTTCACGGGCCGGCCGCTCAGTTCCACGCGGAACGTCAAACGATCCGGATTCCAGGAAGCGAAGAGGCTCGTTGCAAACTTTTCCCCATTTGGCAGAACAATCTGCGAAGAAAACGCTCCCCGGTTTCCATTAATGCCCGTTCCCGGCGCGGCGGAAAGGGTATGACGGTATACCGCCCCGCGACGAATCGAGGCAAGCGTTTTCCCGGAAGAATCCTTCAGGAGAGCAGAAAGCATTTTCGGTCCACGGTACTCGCCGGATGGAATTTCAACGGTAATTTCCCGGTCTGACCTGGAGATCTCCCGCCAGCGCTCCGGCAGTTTGATTTCAAGCTGGGGAGATTTCTCGGCTCTGACATTCGAGGACACGGAATATCTGATCCGGTTCAAACCCGGCTGAAATTCCGAGGGGGGCAGGAGAGTGACAGAGTATCCGGATTCTCCGATTCCGCCTGCGGCACTTCTCCGGATGGAGGGAGTTTCCGGCAGAAGCGGAGAGAATTTCAGCGATGCGGACATCAGTTTCAGCGATGCGCCGGGAACCGGCTCAATCTTCAAAACATTCTCGCGGGCGATCCGGTCCTGCGGAATAATTTTCTCCACGCTCAGAATCGGCTGGGCCTGACGATTCTCCTTTTCGAAAAGAAATTCGGAAGAGAAGCTCTCGCCATTGAAACTCCAACGAACTGCATCGGTATTGAGGACGTCATCGACATAGACGGCAAAGCGAAGACGGTAATATCCGGGACCGTCTTCCGCCGGAACGGGCAGAGAAACGGAAAGCGGCTTGCCGGCAATCGT
>CALXMJ010000198.1 GCA_944389445.1 uncultured Victivallales bacterium
GATATGCCCGCTTCAGATCATCGGTGTACTGTTCCGGGGTCAGGAAGAGATTCGGTTCGTTAATGAGTTCATAGCATTGGATCTCGTTCCGGTAACGGGAGACAAATTCGTAAATGAAGCGTTCCCATGCCTCGGGAGGCGGAAGAATTCTCCAGGCGCGGCCGATCACTTTCACTCCGGTGTGTTTGCCGGCTTTCCGAATCCAGGTGCCGGCGAATTTATCCTTGTCATAAGCGACAAATTCCGAACTCCCGAGACGGGGCAGGACATCAAGCCCGTTTTTCCGGGCTTTGCGGATGATGTTGTCGGTGGTCCGCCAGTCTTACTTGCCGCGTTCGTGTTCCGTCCGCCACCAGTAGAAGACGCCATCGTCGTGAAGACGGATGGAACCGAATCCGCATCGGCGGGTCCGGGCGAAGAATTCATCCAGATTCATTCCGCATGCTCCGAACAGTGGCGCTTTCGGAGATTTGTCGGGCTCCTCCGCTTGAAAACGGGTGCTTTGAATGTGAAACAGATGCCCGTTGATTCCGACGGAAAAACCGTTCCGGAACGAATAGCTGCGGACCGGAAGCTCTCCGATGACGGAAAACAGCAGCGGCGTGCTGTCTGTATTCGTCCGCAGTTCAAACGTTCCGTACCGTTCCAGATTCACGGAAACGGTCTGTTCCGCAACCGTCCCCGGATCGAGGTCGAAGACGACTGGTTTCAGCGGGACACTCTTCCGGTAAAAGACATCGTAAAGTTCCAGAGCAACCCGGTGCCTTGTTTTTTGATTGGAATAGTTTACCGCTTTTACAGTGAAATGGTGTTTTCCGGGGAAAAGGAGCGGATTTCCGCCGCGATCGAATGCCGTCTCGATCGCTTCCGCGGGCGAATAGGGCGCGGATGTTTCGGAAAAGGATGCCGCATCCAGCCACAATTTTTCCGCGGTCCAGGTCAGGAGGAGATTTCCGTTCGGATTGGTTTCCGGCATTGCGGGGAATGTGAAGCGGTACTGTTTCCAGCCGGGGGTAACGTTCCAGACCGTCAATCCGTTTTTCCAGTGATATCCTTTGGAATCATAAGAGCAGGACCGGAAGCGGACTTCCACTTCGGTATTTTTTTCCGCTTTGATCCAGCAGGAGAATGTATAGTGTCTGCCGGGGATCAGCCGGAGATCGTGTGAAGAGAATTGCATCGTGTTTCTCTCCGGATTCGGGAAAAACAGACTGTATTTTCCATGAATCCGGGAGGAAGCGTCCGTTTCCGCTTTTCCGGGGGAGAAGTCCGATGCGGAGTACGGAATCCCGGCCGTTATGCTGTACTCGGCGCTTCCGAGTTCAAAACTGGAGTTCCGCAGCAGATTTTTCCCTTCGGCGCAGGAAAAAATGGCACAGACGAAGAAGAGGCAGAGAATATTTTTCATGGGAATCCTTGGGATCAGGGCAGTTCTTCGAGTTCGATTCCCTTCAGGAACAGTTCCGTCTGTCCGGCCGGGACGGCGAAGCGGCAGGAAATGAGTCCGCGCTTGAGATACGGATACTCCTGTTCCGTCGGACAGCGGAATTCCATGGAATGTTTTTTCCATTGTTCCGAGACAGGCATGGTTTCTCCGAACGACCAGTATTTGGTTTTCGGGAACCATCCTCCGTCCACGGTTGCGCGCAGGGTCCCCGAACTTCCTTTTGTCCAGAAGGAGAGACGGTAGCGTCTGCCCGGCGTGGCCGGAATTTCAATCGAACGGAGATCTTTTGCTCCGTTTCCGCGGCAGAGAAATGCCGTTCCCTCGTCGATGTGATCTGTGACCTTGACGGCCTGATGCATTTCTCCTTTCATGGTTCGGAAGGGAGAAACTCCGTCATCGGCGTTCAGGCGGATTTTCCGGCAGTCGGCATCCTCCAGCGCCTCCAGTTTCATCTCTTTGATTTGCAATGTATAAGGCTTTTTCCCCTCTGCGATGAAGGCAAAGGGAACCGGGCTCTTTTCGCGGAAGTAGACCGTGGGAGGGCTCCAGGTTTCTGTTGCGGGGAAGGCCGCTGCAACCTCTGTGCCGATCCGGATTTTCAGCGGGACTCCTTCTGCCCCCGGAGTTCGGTAGCGGAACGTCACTCGATGGAGTCCCTCTTTTTTCAGCTTCAGAGTGGTGGATGCCGAGGTCCATTTTGTGAACGGATGTTCCAGCAGGCCGGCACTGTTTTTCCAGTCCCGTGGAATTTTCCACCGGGAAAAGTCTTCGACAGGAAGCTGCGATGCGGCTGCAAGGGTGATGGTCAGTCCGGCAAACAGAAATGCAAAGGTTGTTTTCATGATATGTTCCTTATTCTGATTATTTTTTTGTCCAGTTGCTGTTAAATTTCTGCATCCAGTGAATCGTTTCCGCGTGTCCGTCGAGGAAGAGAATGTTCAGGCTTCTGCCGCCATGATTCCGGTAGCCGGGAAACGTTTTGATGTCGTTGTCTGTCATTGCCATTCCGGGGACATAGGTTCCCGGCGTGTAATCCGGATAGCAGGAGTTGCGGTGCGGTCCCCAGAGGGGTCCCCAGAGATAGAGCGAGGTCTTTTCCAGCAGGATCGCCGCGCCGGAAGCGATCTGCCCCAGACGCCGCGATTCTCTGCCGCCATCGTCCGTTTCCCGGAGAGCTCCTCCCTGTTTTCCCAGAGTCAGCACATAGGAGGAAGCGTATGTCGCATTCACCGTGGAAGATCTTGCCATTTCCGGACAGTAGAAAGCTCCGGTCGGTTTCGTGAAGCGGTTTGTTTTATACTTCTCCTGAACCGGTGCAACCTGGCTGACATAGGTGTAAACGCCATCCAGCTGCGGGGCATACTCGTTGTTTTCCCCGCAGTATTCATGAAACATGATTCCATTCTGTTTCAGATTCGACACGCAGGCAATGTTCCGCGCTTTTGCCCGAGCGGAATTCAGAGCAGGCAGAAGCATGGATGCCAGAATTGCGATAATTGCGATAACAATCAGCAGTTCTATCAGTGTGAATATTGATTTCTGTTTCATTTTTCCTCCGTTTGTCTGGTTGAAGTTCCTTCGATGATATTCCATTCGAGCGAAGAATCCTGGAGAGATGAATTCCCGGATTCGATTCTGTTCCATAACTGTTTCAGGAGAAGGGAGATGATATTCCGGAACGGTTTTGCCGTCAGGGTGGGATTCCAGTCGTAGTATATGAAGCCGGTGATGATCTGGAGATCCTGGGGAATGCGGATTCCGCGGGAAAGGGCGAAAGTCCGGATTCGATCCGCC
>CALXMJ010000199.1 GCA_944389445.1 uncultured Victivallales bacterium
TCCGGTTCGCCGGAAAGAAAAAATGCGGGAAGATGATGAAAAAATCATTTTTTTTCAAAACTTCCCGTTGTTTTTCGGGAAAAAGGGGTTGACTTGCTGGAAAAAATGTTGTATAATGCTCCACGGAGGAACCTTAAGAACGAGAAGGAGTATGTTCCAATGAAAAAGAGAAGTTTCACATTGGTGGAAATCCTTGTGGTCGTGGGAATTATTGTGATTCTTGCCGGACTTGCGATTCCCGTGATCAGCAAGAGTATGGCGACTGCGAAACTGAATCAGGCGGCGGCTGAATGCAATTCCATTCAGCTGGCAATCAAGAATTTCGAAACGGAATACAGTATGATGCCGTATCCGGAAAAAGCCAAGACAGGTGCTCCTCCTGCAGACAGCAATACGGAGAATCAGTTCTGCATCGGCGGGTATTCGACGACTCCGGATACCAGATACAAGTTCTTTTTCTCCATGATGATCGGTTATCAGTATGACAAGCCGACTTTCAAGACCGGTGTTTCCACGGAAGACGGGACAACTGTTGACAAGGACGAATGGGCAAATAATAAAAAGAGAATCAAATTCCTTGATCCGACTGCTGCTTATGCAAAAGGAAACGGATTCCTCGATCCGTGGGGCAAGACATACAGTATTGTCTATAAAACCGATGGAGAAATGCTGAATAAACTGGAGGAAATTTCGGTTTCCAACTTCTTTGCCTCCGGCTTGGCTCCCAAAGAAAAACTCCTGACACCGATTGCTGTCTTTACCCGGGAAGGTCCTTACAAGTCCAATCCGGATAAGGATGAGACGATTCGCTATGCAACATCATGGGAAGGTGTGAAAACCTATTAAGAGAAGGAAAAGAAAAAATGAAAAAACAGAATTTTACCCTGACGGAACTCCTCGTGGTCATTTCCATTATCGCGATTCTGGCCGGACTGCTTCTGCCTGCGCTGAACAAATCGCGTGCCAGTGCGCAGAATGCGGCATGTATCAGCAATCTGAAGCAGGTGGGCGCGACCTTCATGCTGTATGCGAACGATTTTGACGATCTTCTGCCTCCGGCCGATTTCGCCGGAACTCCTTCCACGGATGCCGCAACCTCCCAGCCGTCATCGGAAACTGCGCTGGAGAGCGGAAGCAACGTCCCGTGGTACATTCGTCTCGGAACGAAAAAATATCTGCCGAAATTTGATGCGACCGATACCGCAAGAACCGTGGTGAACTGCCCGATCACTTACGGCAATCCCGGAAAGCTGAATTCCTATGGCGTGCCGGTCGGTAATTCGGATGAAGGCACACTGAAAGTTGCTTCAACTTCTGTGTATTACCGGATCCGTTCGCAGATCGACAACAAGCATGTTCTTGCCGCGGATTCCACGCTGGGGACCGGCAAAGAGCCGGAAGCCTACTTCCTGGATGAGGGTACCGGCATAGCTGGTTTGAGTGGAAAAGGAAATATTGTCCTGCGCCATTCCGACCGTGCCAATGCCGTGATGGCCGATGGCCGTGTCGATAATTTCGACGCCAGCAGAATCAAAGACAAGATGAAAACCTACAATTACGTCGAAACGAAATAAGAACCGCCGATTCTGCTGAATGATGTTCCGATTCCGCCGTATGGAAAGTGTTCATACGGCGGTTTTGTTTTCGATCGGGATTTAAATCTGCGGTCGGAGTGTCGTCTCTTGAGACGGGAAACATCCGGAAGGAAGGATAGAAAGATGGATTCATTCAAGGATTTGGGATTTGCCAAACTCGATATGACGCGGTCGTCGCGGACCGGTCTTGGGGAAACGGTCTATTGTCCGGGGAAGACACCGGAACAGCTTCTGTCGATCATGCATGCGTTTCGGGAGGCCGGAACCCCTGCGCTCGGTACAAAATGTTCGCCGGCTCAGGCGGAATTCCTGACGCAGGACGGGATCGCTGTGGAATATGATCCCGTTTCCCGGATTTTGAAATCCACATGGGGGACTATTGCGGAACTGCATGGGCTCGTTGCGGTCTGTACGGGTGGAACTGCGGATATTCCGGTGGCGGAGGAGGCTGCGCGGACGGCGGAATTTTTCGGAGCAAAGGTCGGGCGTCATTTTGATGTGGGAGTTGCCGGGCTGCATCGTCTGCTGGCGCGGATTGAGGAGATTCGTCAGGCGGATGTCGTGATTGCCGTTGCGGGAATGGAAGGTGCGCTGGGAAGTGTTCTTGCGGGACTGGTGGAAGCTCCGCTGGTGGCGGTGCCGACGTCGGTCGGTTACGGTGCGAGTTTCAGAGGCGTGGCGCCTCTTCTGGCGATGCTGAACTCCTGTGCGGAAGGCATGTCGGTGGTGAACATCGACAACGGGTTCGGTGCGGGTGTACTGGCCTGCCGGATGATCCGGATGATGGAGCGGAGACATTCAGAACGGAGATGATTCCGCTTGTTCTCTCCGCTCCCGGAAGGTTTATTTTGTAACGGAGAAGTGGTTCTTTCCGAGTCCGTCGGATGCCGTTTGAGTCCGCATTGGTACGATGGGGAACATGGTTTGCAAAGAAAACGTTTTCTCCGATCTTTGTCCTGCTTCTTACGATACCTTGTCATTTATTCTTGTATCGGGGCCGATTCGGAGAATATCGAACGTCCTGTGCGGGATTTCGTGAATCGGGAATGAGTTCTGTCGCCGATCCGCATCCGTTGCCGGGATCGCATGATGCGGACCGGTGTGTGATCTGCCCGGTTCAGTTTTCCTGCCGTGTCTGCCGGACGACAAGGAAATCCTTTGCCGGGACGGGGAGCCCTTCCGGTGTAAATGTCGTTTCATCGGACCAGTTGACATAGAGACTGGAACCGTCTTCAAATTCCGTACGGGTGAAGGTCGGACTCAACCGGGAGAATCCGCTCAGGAAGACGGTTTGAAGAGGGGAGATCCGTTTTGTGTCCTCTGCGATCCGTTTCAGAGTGGCGGCCTCCTGTCGGAGCATTTCCGGCGGCGAGACGGTGAAATCGTCGTTTCCGCTGTTCAGGGGATCGGTGCAGAGGCGGAAACGCTGGTAGAAATAGATCAGCGGAAGTCCGCCCGCGGCGATGTTCTGAAGATACAGATCTGTTCCGGGACGCGCGTTGATCGTGGTCCGGCAGGCGTTGTAGAGGACAAAGCCGTGAAAGAGCAGGGGGACAAGAGGGTAGCCCTCATCCGCAAACGGGAGTTCCTGATGGGCGGCTGGTGTGTTGCCGATGGCGTAGGCACGGTCCACTTCCGGCATCGACCACTCCCGGATTCCTTCCGACATGCTGACTCCGGTGAAGTCATGCTGTGCTTTCAGGATCTTTTTGTAGAACCCGACCGCCTGTTCCAGAGTCAGCGGATGCGCCGGATTGCAGCACGGACGCAGATTCAGAAGCGAAAGCACATCGACATAATAGGCTCCGTTCAGACCGAAATGTTTCATCCTGGCGAGATTTTCAGGCAGATAGTGTTTCCATGCGCGTTCCGGACAGCAGATGTGCGCTCGTCCGCCGCCCCAGCATTCGCCTGTGACGGGGTTGCCTGCGGAATCGAACATCCAGTCGGAGCGATCGAGGTTGTCGGCGAGCGTGTAGGTGTCGATGTAGTTGTCGTGGACTCCGACCCGGTAGCCGAGCGACTGGATATGGCGGATCGCACGGACCATTGCTTCTTCTCCGCCGATTTTCTCTTCCACGGGAAAGAGCTGGGGGAAGGCGCCGTCGTGTCCGCCGCGGTTCCAGCCGACAAAGGTGAAATCAAGATGTTCAATCCCCTGAGCGGCGCACTCTTCGGCGATCCGGATTGCGTCGTTGAAGGTCATCAGAACCCGCACTTCCGGTTCGTTTTCCGGAGTCTGTTCCGGGACCGGCGAGGGGACCGGCTTGGTCGCCATCCGCATCCGGATGCAGATCGAACGGGCCGACTCGGCGATTTCCGGGCTTTTTGCGGCTTTCTCCGCCAGGGAAATAAACTGTTTGCGGAGCATCAGATCCTTCCGGCAGTCCGCCAGCAGAGCTGCGAGCCCCTCCGGGAAGGTGCGGATCCGGAGGGACGGCGATTCTTCCGGCAGCGGATCGGAAGGCGTTTCGCGCAGACGGAAGCCGGTGGAGATGGAGTATTCTCCATTCTCTCCCCAGTTGGTTCGGAACCGCAGTTCCGCGTGGAACTCTGCTCCATCGACAATCATGGATTGGGCGCTTTTCCCCTTGAGCAGAACGGTGGTCAGTGTGCTCATGACATACGGCGGCCACTGTTTGGCGCAGAACCCAGGAAGAGTGTATTCTGCCGGAGCTTTCCCGGCTGTTTTGCAGAGAACGCCGAGATCGCATGGCAGGAGAAAGGCCGCATTCTCCCCTTCGGAGGCGGCAAGACGCGAGGGCAGAAGCGTGATCGAGCGGAGACGGCAGGTTCCGTATTCCCGAATGGATTCGCGCGGCAGGCGTGCCGTCCGGAGAAGTTCCGTTTCCGCTATTTCGAGATTGAATTCGATTTCCAGAGCTTCGCTGCTCCATCGGAGACCGGAATTTTTCCAGAGGCGTCCGTTTTCGAGAGAGGCGCTGTGCACATTTCCTCCGGCATCGAACCAGGAGAGTTCCGCGATCGGCAGAGATTGGGTCGTCATATTGTTTCCTTTTGTCTGGGGTGCAGGGTTCCGCCCGGAAAGAATTCCGGTTTCAGGAGCACCTGTTCCGTCTGGTTTGTGTTCTGATGGATTTTTTTCAGCAGCAGCTCCACGGTTTTTTCCGCGAATTCCAGCGGCGGAACATATGCCGCCGTGACTGGAACCGGCAGAAAATTGCCGAACAGCGTGTGCTGTGTCGTGACAAGGGAGAGGTCTCGCGGGATTTCCACCCCGCATTTCCGCGCGGCGGCGATCAGACCCACGGCGGTGTTTTCCGAGAAGCAGATCATGGCATCCGGACGTTTCCGCGGGGAGTGCCATACCTGCCGGAACAGCTCTTCCGTCGCCTCAATGTATCCGGCTGCGAGCATGGAACGCATCTGGAGTTCATAATGGGGATTCGTCGGAAACGGACCGTCGGGACAGAGCGCGGGAGTGCCGGACACCGCTTCCATCCGGACGTCTGCCCTTTTCCCGAGCGTTTCCAGAACTCCGTTCCGCAGGTCATCGAAAAAAGCGGGAAAGGGCGCGGAATGGGGAATCATCAGTGCGATGTCGCGATGGCCGCACTTGCGCAGTTTTCCTCCGAGAAGGCTCCCGATCGCGTGATAGTCCGGCATCACGCAGTTTTCCTGCGGGTCGATGTTCCGGCAGATCACCGGAACTCCGTTGAGACGTGCCAGATGCAGCGGGGATTCCTCCGAAGAGGATGGATTCGCTCTGTGAGTTGTCGGGCAGACAATGATTCCGGCGGCGCCCTGTCCGATCAGGTTCCGGAAGATGGATCGTTCCCGTTCCGGCGAAAATTCCGTGACCATGATGCTGGTCAGGTATCCGGCATCGGAGAGCAGGCGGAAAATGTGTTCGCAGTATTCGCCAAGTTCAAAGAGCACATTCGGAACCACCAGTCCGATCAGATTGCTCTTTCCCGTGCTGACCTGCTGTGCCGAACGGTTCGGAACATAACCCATTTTTGCGGCGGTCCGCAGAATCCGTTCCCGCGTCTCCGCTTTGATGCTTCCCTTGTTCGCCAGCGCGTAACTGACCGTGGACTCGTTCATGCCGAGTTCCGATGCAATGTCCTTCAATGTGATTTTCATCGTATGCTTCCAGATTCGAATCAATAAAAATCAAGCGCTTGATTTTTGATGAGTATTATTATATCCTTATTTTCTGAAATGTCAAGCTTCCGCATGGCGGAAGATGTTTTCCCTGCGGAAAGAAAGTACGTTTTTCCGCTGAAATCATGAATTGCTGACTGGAAAAGCATTGAAAATGCTGTATGTTTCTGACGGATGATTCGGGTGGATTTCAGAACAGATGAGACTTCTTGTTTACAACATAGCTTACGGTACCGGCACGGCGGGGGGAATCGGGACTTTGCTGACCGCGCATCGCTATATCCGGACGCGGAAGTCCTACATGGATCATATTATTGATTTCATTGACGAGAGCGATGCGGATGTGGTCGGCCTTGTGGAAATTGACACGGGTTCGTTCCGTACCGGTTACCGGGATCAGACTGAGCTGGTCGCCTCCCGTCTGAAGCATTACTCGCATTGTGGTGTGAAATACGGGATCGACTCCATCGGCAGACGCATTCCGATTCTGCGGAAGCAGGCAAATGCGTTTTTCACCCGTCTGGAAGCGGTGCAGGCGGGAGCATACTATTTTCCGGTCGGGTTCAAAAAGCTGATTC
>CALXMJ010000200.1 GCA_944389445.1 uncultured Victivallales bacterium
TTGATTTCCCGAGTAAGGCATTTCACGCTCTTTTCATCGTTGAACACCCGGTTCCCGAGTGATCCGTCCGGAGCGCCTTCCGTTCCGCTGCACCCTTCGAGGTCTGTCATAATCATTACTTTTTTCATTCCGCCCTCCGTCCTTCAATCCAAGGTCAGAGCCTGGAAAAAATCCGTTGTCCGGGATGTTACTCCGAAGCGCTTCGCATGGGCCCCCGGACTCCAGCCGTGCAGCTGAGCGCAGAGATCCAGAAAATCATCGCTTTCCAGAAAAATCGTATTCTCCGCCGCCGGCTCATATCCCATGTGAATCCATGGCTCCAGGAAATGGGGAGCGGTTACCCGGACTTTCAACCGGTAAGGGCCTTTCATTTGCCTGATGCTCCGGACCTCCCGCTTCCGGAGCGACTCTTCCGCCTTTCGAGTCAATTCCCGGCAGACATCCGCCGGGGAATGATTCATGCATTTCAAGCAGGAAAGCCCTTTTTTTGTTTCCACGGTTTCCATTTCTCCCCCGCAGAAATCCGACGCCTCCCGGCAGGCTTTGTCATCCCCGGAGACAAGAAGAACCGGAACTCGAAAATAGGATGCCGTCAGAATGTTCAGACCGATATCTCCGACGAGTGTTCCGTTCAGTTCCAGAGAACCGAAAATCCGGCTGTTCACGCTGTGCGCCATAAACGCATGTTCCGTATGGTTCCTGGCGGATGCTCCGAGCAGGACCGCCCCGTCGAATCCGGCATCCAGATGCATGACGGGACCTGCCGGATCACGGGAATCCGCAAAAAAGACGCCGGGACGAAGATCGTATATATTGAACACCGGCGAGCCGGAAGTGCAGCAGTTGTCCCAGACCAGAATCTCATCCGCACCCGCGCTGCGGAGTCCGTCGATGCAGGCGTTGATCTCGTTGAGCTGCTGCATTTTAGCATCCGCGGTAACATCCGCCGTCCGTGTTCCGGAAGCATCCGCGAACGCGCGGATCCCGCAAATGCCTTCGCAGTCCGCATGAATCAGTATTTTCATTTGTCTTCGTTCCTTTCTGAATCCGCATTCCATATCTGTTTCAAAGATTCAGCGCTTGCCGCAGAACAGGGAGAACACGTTTGTACATCATGTAAAATCCGAGATCATTCGGATGGCAGTTGTCCACGGTGCACATGGCGTCCCCGGCTTCTCCGAAGAGTTCGCTTCCGTCGATGAACCAGACTTTCCGGTCGCCCCGGGCGACCGCGTTTTCATAGGTCTTGCGGATGACGTCCCTGCGGGCTTTGGAAATGTGGGAACATTGAGAGAGTATGATGACGGGCAGTTCCGGCCTTGCTTTCCGGATCGTCAGAAAGAACGCTTCGTGCGTATCTTTCAAGTGCTGGACCGAGGGCGCATTGTAGTCGTAATCCAGGACAAATGCGGCAAGATCCAGCTCTGCGATCGCCCGGGCAAGCGCCGGTTCGCCCTTTGCACTTCCGGAAAAACCCAGATTGATCTGAGGAGCATCCACCGCGCGGCAGAGCATTGTGGTGTAGTTGTTCGCCGGACGCGATGCACAGCCGCCCATCGTGATGGAAGAGCCGTAAAAAAGAATCGGCTTTTTGATTTTCTGCGGATCCGGCGGGAGAATCCGGCTGCCGGGCCGAATCCCGAGTTCCAGCGAGGAAACGCCGCTGTACAGGGGAAGATATACGGTGTAGTTCCGCATTTTCCCGCCCGGCATGTGCGCGAGGAAACGTTCCAGCGGCTTTCCTCCCCGCGACGGCTGGGCGGAACCAAGATATTTTTCTCTGCCGTTTTCATCGGTGGTGTACAGATCAACTCCGCCGCTGCCGGAACGAGGCATGTGGTTCATGTCGCTGAACCCTTTCCAGATATACTTTATCCGAATCGTCAGGAATGGAGAATCCGTCTTGAAACGGATCGTTCCGCCGGAGGTATGATTCGCCAGTTCCAGGACCCCTTTATTCACCTCTTTTTCGGTGAGTTCCTTCGGGATCCGGTACAGGGGTTCCCCTTCTTTCCACCAGGCAAACCCGGTGACCTCGAACGGTTTTTTCAGGGCGTTGTAATAGTGAACTTTCCGGTTGCCGACCATTGCAGGCTGGAAGTTTTTGTCGATGGACGAAATATCCTCCGCCGCACCTCCCGGAAGGCAAAGGCATGCGGCGCCGATCAACGCGCAAAACATCCATTTTGTACGGAATGTCCCTTTCCAGATCAATGCTGTTCTGCTGATTTCTGAATTTCCCATTTATGACTCCATGTTTGAATTCAGCATGATTGTTTCTTTTCCCCAGATAAAATACACCTTAAATGACGGATGCCAAATCAGCGTTCGGCAAATTCCACATAAAGCGAGGGCCCGTTTGGAATCGCCGCGGTATTGACGACAAGAGAAATTCCGCTGCCGCTCTTTTTCAACGGCAGTTCCGCAAGACGGGAGCCGTCGATTCCGAGCGCCCAGGCTTTGAGGGAAGCCGCATGTTTTGTTTTCAGGGAAACCGAGAAAGTTCCGGTTTCCAGCAGGATCGGCAGAGTCCCGTTCTGGAGACGCTGGAAATGGTCGTCCGATACGAACGACATTCCGGAATTCAATGCGTTGGTTACCAGGAAGAGCAGCATGCGTTTAGATTCGTTCAGCGGTTTCCGTCCGTCGATGGAGGCCAGCGCGACACATCCCCGGCGGTTCATTCCGTTCACGGCGAAATTCGGGAAGGCCGCCTTGCTCCCGGCTTCTCCGCAAAGCCCCTGGAAACGGGCGGTATTGATTGTCATGAAGTTCCGGGAAGCATCCGTCAGCAGTTCTCCGGTGGAGCTTTCGTAAATGGATTTGTCCCGGCTGGTCCGGTTGTTCTGCGGGAGCAGTCCGCGTTTTTTCAAGTTCCGGACTACGGCATCCAGATCAAAAATGCTGTTCTGCATGTCGGCGATGCTGGAATCCAGCTGGCGAACCTGCACGGCTGATCCGCCGACGCGGTTCATTACCACATCCTTTTTTGCCGCCGGTTTTTCCGTGATATCCACAGAACAGTCTCCCAGAAGGGAAAGAAGCAGCTGAGTGGAACTGACGGATTCCCGGCTGCTGCCGCTGCGGAGCACCTCCGCAAAATCCACTTTGATCCGGAAAGCGAGATCGGACTGTTTGACATCTTCGCGACGGAACAGCAGATTCGTTATCAGTTCCACCGCCCGGGAAACGGGATCGTGACGGATTTCGTACGTCGTAATCGGATAGTTTCGGTGTGTGGTGACCGGCATGAAGAACGCGGTTAGCGCGTCATAGCCGTTGAGCGCGGCATAGCCCCCCATGATGAAACCCTGTTCGTAACGGTATTTATTCCAGAACGTATGCCCGTGTTCCGTCACCGTAAACGGTTTTCCGTACTGACGCACGCAATTGTATCCGCGGATGATATTGGCCGCGGCTCCGATGGAACTCGCCTGTGCAACCCTGCCGCCTTTCACTACGTCGCCGCCAAGAGGATGTGAATGGTATCCGTTCAGAGAGACAAAGTCAAAATCCTTCCGGACTTCGCAGTCCCGCATGGATCGTCCCAGCAGGAAGGAGGTGACAGGGCCTTTAAAACCGATTTTGCGCAGGAATTCGCGTTCCTTCCGGTAAAGACCGCTCTCCTGCTCCGTGATGAATTCCGCACGGTCCCGAAGCACCTGGCCGGGTTTGTCCAAGCCCAGATTGTGAAAGGTCCGGATATCCTCGAAGCTCTTCAGTTGTTCCGCCTCTTTTCCCCATGCTTTTTTGAGAGCGGCAAAATCCTTGTATTTCTCTTTCAGGAACTTGCGGAAGAGCGGTGCATATTTGTCGGTCGCGCGCCAGAAGACGAATTCCTGTTCATTGTTGCAGTCGATCAGCACGATCTGCGGATCGTCGATCCAGCGCATTCCGGTATAGGGATTTTTATGGGTCAGGACCTTTTCCGTGGCTTCGCACCAGGATTTCAGCGATTCCGGATTCAGATACAGATTCCACCCCTTCTCCTCCATGTTTCCAAAGGGATAGGCGTTCTCGAAATGAAATGTGGGGATCATGATGGAAATCATCACATAGATTCCCCGTTTTTTCAGGCAGGAAACGAAATAATCCATGCGGTCGACCACATTCTGCGAGAAGAGTCCCGGCTTGAGAACATTCCATCCTTCCTTCGGGTCAAACCATCCCCCGTCGTCTCTCAGAGAGGAAGCCCAGAAACGGATCAGATTGTAGCCAGCCCGCTGAATCTGATCGGCATAACGTTCAATCATCGCCTTGTCGCCGAGCTCGATGGAGGTTCCGAAATAGCGTCCGAAATCGCGTCCCATGCAGGCACTCATGAAGCGGACCGGGACCCCCGGCCGTTTCTCGAATTCAAAATGTCCGCTTTTCCCGATGATAAGCCTTCCGAATTCTCCTGCGGTATGTTTCGGATACAGTCCGGAAAAATCGAGGGCACTTCCGGCTTTCGGAACGGGATGGATCGTTTCCGGCAGCGGTTTCCAGATCTCATTCGCCTTCATAACCAGCATCTTGCTTTCCGGATAGGAAAACTTGACATCGGAAACGGTCGCACCGATCAGCATCCACATGGCGGTCGCACCGGGTTCCTTCCGGAAGGTGACTTTCGCAATCGTGCCGATCTCATCAGGAATCTCGAAGCGGGATACGTAAGCGGCCCCGACTCCTCCCTGAGCGATGATCCTGGTTCCGACAACCGCATTGGGAGCTCCGCTGCCGCCCCACCACTCCGCGAGATCGCGTCCGTACACGACGGGTAGTTCCGCGCGTTTCCCGTTTGAGCCTTCCAGCAGAACGGTTCCGGTTTTGGTATCCTTCGGCTGTCCCCAGGCGGAACAGTGCAGAAGATACAGATATTTTCCGGAAGTCCCGGCGGGAGGCTTCACTTCCACGCTTTTCGGTCCGTTCGGCAGTTTCGGGCACTCGAAGACGACAATCGACTTGCCATTGTTTTTCCGGGGATCAATGATTTTGAACGGCACATTGGCAAAGTTTTTGTTTTTCACGGGAAATGTGGAGGCATCGTGACTGGATCCCTGATCGTGCCATCCGCCTTTCCCGTCTCCGGCGACTTCATCGGCGAACCCCATGTTGACGACTCCATCCAGACTCAGAAGCGTGCCGAGCGATTCCACTTTCAGATTCCGGAAAAAGAGAGAGCCTTTGGCATCCTTCAGGAAAAGTCCCAGCCGCCCGTTGATCACATCATCGGGCATGTTGATCTCCATCCGGTATTTTTTCCACGGAGTCTTGCCGCTTCCGATTACCTGAAGATAGTGATGAACCTTTTTTCCGGGCGGAACAAATCCGTGAACGGAAATCCATCCGGCGCCCCATTTTTCCACCCGCGACTGCATGTCGTTTTTCGCATCCACGCTGATCACGATCCGTTTTCCGGCGATTTCACTGCCTTTCAGAGCAAAATTGGCGGAACAGCGCTGATTCTCCGCTTCCTTCGGAATGGAAACTTCCAGCACCTTTCCGACTTCGGGCTGATCTGCAATCCGGACGACCGCCGGAGCTTTTTCTTCTTTTGTCATTCCTTTCAGTTCCTCTTCCGTCTTCAGCGGGAGATCGTACAGAACTGCGGCGAAAGCAGCGGAACTGGAAAGCAGCATTCCGGCTCCGATTGAAAATAAGCGATTCATCTTTTCATCCTTTCTTCTGATTGATATTATAACATTTTGTCAGGCAAGCTGTTATTGATACGGCTGCCAGTCTGTTTCCTTGAAATTCATTACCATCTGGAATTCCAGGCTGGCCACATGACCGTCCAGAAAGACCGAATTGACAGTCCGGTCTCCGCCATGCCGGTAGGCGATATAATTCGGATTGCCCCAGAAATCGGAGGTCAGAAGCGGATTGTTCCGGTAGATCAGCCATCCATCCGCCGGATTCTTTTTGACGGAATTGCTCGCGGTCCCGCCGTTGAAAGATCCTCCCGCGCCGACCTCCATATAGTATGGTTTGGAGGAGGGACGCTTTACTTTGGAAAAATGCAGAACGCGCGGTTTGTTCCATCCGTAATCAGTTCCTTCTCCGATAAATGTAGTGAACCACGCCTGATTTCCATATACGAATTTTACATCGGCCCATCCCTGTGCGGAGCTTTTCAGTTCATAACCGCCGTCTGTCCGGGATGCCATATCGGAGGGGGTGCGTCTGGCTTTCGGACAGATAAACTTTGCATCCCAGTAGTTGTACCGGTATGATTGCGGCTGGTGGCGTATATTCAGATAGGAGAGAAAATGACCGTTGATGAACCAGCGGCTGCCGCCGGGATAGAAATTTTCATTTCCGCCATCGGTCTCAAGGACAGAACAGCCGTTGCTGTCCGCTGAATAGCAGATCGTTGCATAAGCGATCTGTTTCATGGCGGATGAACAGGATGTCTGGTAAGCCATTTCTCGCGCTTTGCCCAGTGCGGGGAGCAAAATACTTATTAAAATAATAATAATTGCAACTACAACTAAAAGTTCTATCAGTGTAAAAATTTCCATCTTTTTCATGACTTCCACACTCCTTTCTGAAAAATGGCCTTTCTGACACCGTTTTCATATTGTTCAAAAGAGAGCTGCATGGGAATAAAGACTTTTCTTTCGCTTTCAGTTCCCTGCTGCAGAAAATGATCAATGAGTTTTTCCGCGGCTTCCTCCAAATCGAAGCGGTAGAGATAACCGGTATAGTTCATGTCCCGGAAGAGTTCAAACTGGTCAATCATCAGACGGCATATCTCCATGTCTTCCGATTCGCAGATCTGCCGGTAAATCTTCTGAAGGGTGCTGAAAAAGATCACTCCATCGAAATGGATGCCGCTGGTATACAGGGCCTGAAGGGCGTTGGAGATTCCGTTTTCCGTTCCGGCGAGTACGGTGATTTCCATTCCGAACATGGATCGCGCCTGTTCCGTAACAGTAAGGATGTCTGCAAAAAAGAGCAGAGATTCCCGGAGAATCAGCAGGATTTTCCGGCGCTTTTCCCGGTGCATCATCTGAAAAATCTGCAAAAACGCGTTTCGATCGGGAGCGGCAACGGAAATATTCCGTCCGGGAGTATAGAAAGCGGCAATCGGAATGTCGATCCGATCCTTCAGCTTTTGTGCCTCCTCCATCATTTTCACGTTGGAGCCGGAAAGGAGAATTCCGGAAAGTCCGTTTTCATAAACGGCCGCCTGAAGATTCTCCGGCTTGTCCAGAAAAATATTTTTCGTACAGAACAGGCTGCCGCGGGCAAAGAGACTCCGCACGAGCGGAATATTCAGTTCCCATTGTGTTTTGAATTCAAAAGAATAATTCCCGATCCCGTTGATCAGCCCGTAAATATGTCGCTTTGCCTGATCGGCGGAATCCAGAAGGCTCCGGTAGCCGCCCTTCTTTTCAACGGCGAGAAAACCATCTTCGATCAGAGAGTGAACCGCTCTCATGACGGTTGGGTGAGAAACGGAAAACTCTTCCGCCAGCTGCCGCAGCGACGGCAATGTCTTCCGGGGCGATTTCTGGCTGCTCATCTGGCAAAACAGTTCCGCCCTGATCTTCATGAATTCTTTTGCGTTTTTATAGCCCAAATTCACCCTCCTCTTTACCTTAAATTATAATATATTTCAAAAAAAAAGCAATAGGATGGCAGAAGAAATATGGTAAAAACAGCTTTACCACAGGAAACGCACCGGAATTTCCCGAGGAAAAGATAACCGGAGTTGTCTGTCACGGGTTCGCGGAAGGCCGAGCGCGGGGCAGGGGCCTCTGGAAAAGCCGGATACAGGAATTGATCGTCTTTTCGCTTGTCATGCTGGAAAGGTTATGCCGAGGCGCGGAAAAAATGATGACTCCCTGTTTTGATAATTCCATAAAAATTATTTTGAGCGGAAATTCAGGAATTATTTTCCAAAATCACTTGAATTTTTCAAAATACGGGCTATAGTACTGTTATGGAGGTCGCCGGGAACGGACGATAAAGTTTTAGAGCGTTTCCTGTGCGGTTTTCCTGTTTGACGATCGACCCTTTTTTTCTGCCGGTTCGGACATTGTTCCAGCCGGCAGTTTTTTTTTCTTGGTTCCGGTATGGAGGAGTGCTTTTTTCTGGTTTTTTG
>CALXMJ010000201.1 GCA_944389445.1 uncultured Victivallales bacterium
AATCTCCACCGCCGATCACCACGACAGGCAACCCGCGATAGAAAGCGCCGTCGCAGGTGGCACAGGCAGAAACGCCGCGGTTCTTGAACGACTCCTCCGACTCCAGTCCGAGCCAGCGGGGACTCGAACCGACCGCAACGATCAACGCTTTGCACTCCACCGTTTCCCCGGAAGAAAGATGCAGCTTGTGTGGTCCGCCCGGCTTGAGTTCCGCGGATTCCACGGTCTCGCTCAGAAACTCGACGTTGAAATGCGACGCCTGCTCCTGCATCTTCGTCATCAGTTCATATCCGTTCACAGCGTCGGGAAAGCCGGGAAAGTTTTCAACATCGGTTGTCTGCGTCAGCAGTCCGCCCGGCAGAGGACCGGAAATCAGCAGGGGATTCAGATTTGCTCGCCCGGCATATACCGCGGCGGTCAGTCCGGCGGGTCCGGTTCCGACAATCACAACATTTCTCATTATCAACTCCTTTTTGAATAAATCAAATTTGAAATACCGGTAATATTGCACGCAAAAGCAAATTTCGCAACCAATGAAACTTTGTTCCCTCTTTTTTTCTGTACCGCATTGAAAAACTCTGCAAAAACACAATATTACGTACTGTATTCAATCAATGGAAAAGGATTTTTCATGAAACTGTTTTTTCTCTCCGTTTTTCTTCTCCTGCCGTTTCTCTCCCGAAGCGCCCCGCTCCCGGAAGGGAAAACCCTGCCGCGAATTCGAGTTCCATTCACGGAAGAAAAAGTCTCGCTCCGGGACACTCCCGAATCGCCCGTCTGGAAAAAAGCCGCCAGACTCCATCTGGAAAAAGCTGCGGATGGAATGCAAAAACATTCCCTGTGGAATGACAGGGAAACCATCCTTTTTCTGACCTATGATGAAAACAATCTCTATCTCATGGCAATCTGCAAGGACGAAAACGACCAGCCGGCAGGAAAAAAACACGATGACGAACTCCACCGCGGCGACGCCATCGAAATTTTCATCGATGGCATCGGGGATCACAAACAATATCTTGAAATCCAGATAAATTCCCGAAATCTTGTCCGCGATGTCAACTACCTCTTCACCGGAAACGCCGTCGAACTCGACCATAACGGCATTATCCGCGACGGACGAAATCAATGGGACGTCCCCGGATTCGACATCCCGGATTTTCAGCATCAAACATCGCCCATCCTCTCATCCGGCGGGAAAAAAACAGGCTGGTGTGTCAAAGCAGTCCTTCCTGCAAAACTTCTTCTCCGCCGAAACGGTCAGTCCCGCTTTGCCAAAGGCATGGTCCTGCGCGCCAATTTCGTCCGTCTGAAACACGAAGGCAATGCGATGCACTCGCTGTTCTGGTCCCCGACCGTTTACGGACGCCCTCACCGAAGCCCCGGAAGAATGGGATTCCTGATTCTGGATTGAAAAGTCGTTTTTCGGGAAAAAATGCTTTTTTCTTCTCATTTTACTTGAAAAATCATGGAATCGGGAACATCTTTCCTTCCGTTATTGTTTGGAAGAGAAGAAAACACAACCCGGCAATTGATTATTGCGGATGACAAGATGGAAGACGGACTTTTTTCACAACTGACAGATCGCCCCCTTGCAGATAAACTGCGCCCGGAAACCCTGGACGAGATCGTCGGACAGGAACATCTGATCGGTCCGGACGGACCCGTCCGCAGAATGATCGAAAGCGGGAAGATTTCCAGTTTTATCCTCTGGGGTCCTCCCGGCTGCGGCAAGACAACGATCGCACGTCTGCTCGCCAATGTCAGCGACATGCACTTTGTCGCGCTTTCCGCGGTCTTCTCCGGAATCGCCGACCTGAGAAAAGCCTTCGATGAGGCGGAAAAGCGTCGTCTTTACGGACAGAAAACCCTCCTGTTCGTCGATGAAATCCACCGTTTCAACCGGGCTCAGCAGG
Organism: uncultured Victivallales bacterium; assembly: GCA_944389445.1. Lineage (GTDB taxonomy): Bacteria > Verrucomicrobiota > Lentisphaeria > Victivallales > UBA1829 > UBA1829. Next base: position 1,914 of record CALXMJ010000201.1, read on the forward strand.
ACGGATTCCTCCCCTATGTGGAAAACGGAACGGTCACACTCGTCGGAGCCACGACCGAAAACCCGTCGTTCGAACTGAACAGCGCACTGCTCTCCCGCTGCAAAGTCTTCGTCATGAAGCCTCTGGATGCCAACGCTCTCCAGCAGATCATCGACCGCGCGGAAAAAACAGTCGGGCGGAAACTTCCCGTCGACGATACCGCCGCCGCAACCCTCAAGGATCTCGCCGACGGCGACGGACGATATCTCATCAATCTGCTCGAAAGCATCTACGACCTCGCCCCGGAAAACACCCTGCTTGATCGCGAAGGTCTCGAAAAAATCGTCCAGCACCGCGCCCCCATGTACGACAAGGACCGCGAAGGGCACTATAACCTGATCAGCGCTCTTCATAAATCGCTCCGCGGCTCCGATACCGATGCGGCTCTCTACTGGGCCGCCCGCATGATCGAAGGCGGAGAAGATCCCCTCTATCTCCTCCGGAGACTGACCCGGTTCGCCATGGAAGACATCGGACTGGCGGATCCTCAGGCGCTCCCCGCCGCAATCGCCGCATGGGACGCCTATGAACGCCTCGGCTCCCCCGAAGGAGATATCGCAATCGCGGAACTCATCTGCTACCTCGGCACCGCACCAAAATCAAACAGCTCTTATACCGCATGGAGCGATGCGGTCAAAGCGGCAAAACAGTACTCATCCCTGAATCCGCCGAAACATATTCTCAACGCCCCCACACGCCTGATGAAGGAAATCGGCTACGGAAACGGCTATATCTACGACCATGATACCGAAGACGGATTCTCCGGACAGAATTATTTCCCCGAACAAATGCCCCGCATTCGCTTCTATCACCCCGTCGAACGCGGATTCGAACGGGAAATCAACCGCAGACTTCAATACTGGGATCGCCTGCGGACAGAAAAAATGAAAAAGAAATAACGTCACAATGTTTTTATTCTTGTTCAGGCATCTGGAGTTGAGTTGGTGGCTACTCGCCCCCAACACCCCTCGGCAGGACCACGGGCCCTGCACCCATCGCAAAAAATTTAATTTTTTGCTCCCGTTTTTTATTTCGACACCTGTCGACCAGGGGGTCAACCTAAGGTT
>CALXMJ010000202.1 GCA_944389445.1 uncultured Victivallales bacterium
GGTGTGCCGAGAATCGTTGTCTTCCTGAACAAGGTTGACCTTGTGGATGATCCGGAACTCCTCGACCTGGTCGAAATGGAAATCCGTGAACTGCTCAGCAAATATGACTTCGACGGCGACAACACGCCGATTATCAAAGGCGCCGCCTATCCTGCTCTTCAGGCGACCGATCCGAACGCTCCGGAATGCAAATGCATCCAGGAGCTGATGGATGCGATCGACACCTGGATTCCCGAGCCCCAGCGCGAAACCGACAAACCCTTCCTGATGCCGATCGAAGACGTGTTCTCCATCGAAGGTCGTGGAACGGTGGTTACCGGCCGTGTGGAGCGCGGTGAAGTCAAAGTCGGCGACAAGGTTGAAATCGTGGGAATCAAGCCGACGACGAAGACCACGATCACCGGTGTTGAAATGTTCCACAAGGAACTGGACAAAGGCCAGGCTGGCGATAACATCGGCTGCCTCCTCCGCGGAACGAGAAAAGAAGATGTTGAGCGTGGACAGCTGCTCGCGCCGCCGGGATCCCTCACCCCCCACACGACCTTCACCGCAGAAATCTACGTTCTGTCCAAAGAAGAAGGTGGACGTCACAGCCCGTTCTTCAGCAACTATCGTCCCCAGTTCTACTTCAGAACGACGGACGTCACCGGCGTGATCAAGCTGCCGGAAGGCGTTGAAATGGTGATGCCTGGCGACAGAGTTTCGATCGAGGTCGAACTCATTGCCCCGATTGCGATGGAAAAGACCCAGCGTTTCGCGATCCGTGAAGGCGGCCGTACGGTTGCTTCCGGACGTGTGACGGAAATTCTGAAGTAAGATCGGAATAACCTCCGAAATATCCGGGGTGCGGCGGAAGCCGCACTCCTGATTTTCGAATACGGAGCTCTGAAATGCGTGAAATAATCACATTGGAATGCACCGAATGCAAGCATAGAAATTACACGACGACCAAGGAGAAGCGCAATACTCCAGGCCGCCTCGAAAAAAAGAAATATTGTAAGTTCGAACGCAAACACACGGTTCATAAGGAGACCAAGTAAGTTCTCCGGCGCGCCTTGCGCATGAAAATGGAATTTTACAGGGGTTTAGCTCAGTTGGTAGAGCAGCGGTCTCCAAAACCGCAGGTCGGGAGTTCGAGGCTCTCAGCCCCTGCCACTGTATTTAACGGCAAAGAATAGAAGGAATAGCGCACCATGACAAAACTGGTTGCGGGATTGAGATCGTTTATCAGATCTACTATCGATGAGATGGCCAAATGCACCTGGCCGAGCAAGCAGGAAGTTCTGGAATCCACGATACTGGTGATAATCGCTTTGGTGATTACTTCGATCTTTGTTGCCGGTGTGGATCAGATCCTGTTCCATGCCGTTCGGTTCGTTATAACATTCTGACAAATATCCCAGGGAGTTTCATTATGGACAGAAACGCTGGACAGTGGTTCGTACTACACACTCTCTCCGGACATGAAAATAAAGTCAGAGAGAACATTGAGACAGCCCTTCGACAAGAAGAAACCGCTCTTCCTGTATATGAAATCCTGATTCCGACGGAAAAAGTCTCTGAATTCAGGAAGAATAAAAAAAATACAATTACTACCCGGAAATTCTTCCCCGGCTATGTTCTGGCCCGGATGGATCTCTATAAACCGGACGGTTCTCTTGATGAACGCGTATGGTATTTTGTCCGCGGGATTCAGGGCGTTATTGGTTTCATCGGCGGAAGTGACCGTCCCCAGCCGCTCTCTCAGCAGGAAATTGATTACATCCTGATGCAGACTGCGGAACCCGAGGAAAAGGCAAAACCGAAGATTCAATATGAGATTGGTGAAACCGTTCGGATTAAAGACGGTGCCTTTGAGAATTTCGAAGGTGTCGTAAGGAAGATCGATGCGGAACGTGGAAAACTGGAACTGGAAGTTTCCATTTTCGGCCGCTCGACTCCTGTGGAATTGGAATTCTGGCAGGTCGTACGCGAACAATAAAGGTTCGGTTCGAGGATCGTTCATAGAAAAATGACGTCGTGGCGTGGGAGAAATCCTGACCTTTCTGACCACGTCTACGGAAACGGAGGAACAAATGGCGAAAAAGGTGACAGCGGAAATCCGTTTGCAGATTCCCGCCGGTGCAGCCAATCCGGCACCCCCTGTGGGTCCCGCGCTTGGCCAGGCTGGCGTGAACATCATGGAGTTCTGCAAACAGTTTAATGCCGCAACACAGTCGCAGGCCGGAATGGTGATTCCGGTTGTGATCACCGTCTACCAGGATCGCTCCTTCACGTTTGTCACAAAATCTCCACCGGCAGCTGTTCTGATCAAGAAGCTCGCCGGACTGGCAAGCGGATCTCACAATCCCGGCCGTGAAAAAGCCGGAAAGATCACGATCAGCCAGATCAAGCAGATTGTGCAGACGAAAAAGAGCGACATCAACGCCCGCAGTGAAGAAGCCGCGATCAAGATTATCGCAGGCACTGCTCGCAGTATGGGAGTTGAGGTGATCGATGGCTAAGAGAAGCAAACTCTACAAGGCTCAACTGGCCAAGTTTGACAAGACCGCTCTTTACGGACTTGCCGACGCGGTGAAGACTCTCAAGGAGATGCCCGCGGTGAAGTTCGATCAGACGGTCGAAATCGCATTCAAGCTTGGCGTGGACCCGAAGCAGACGGATCAGACCGTCCGCGGCGCGATTCCACTTCCGAAAGGAACAGGCAAAAAGGTTGCCATCACTGTCATTACAGATGATGAAAACCTGAAACAGGAAGCCCGTGATGCGGGCGCGGATTTCGTCGGATTTGACGATATCATCGAAAAGATCAAAGGCGGATGGGTCGATTTCGACGTCCTTATCGCCACCCCGGCGGTGATGGGCAAAGTTCGTCCCCTGGGTCGTCAGCTCGGTCCGAAAGGATTGATGCCGAACCCGAAGACCGGAACCGTGACCGACAAGGTCGGACATGCCGTGGCGGAAGCCAAGGCCGGACGTGTTGAATTCCGCGCGGACAAAGGTGCTTGCGTGCAGGTCCCTGCCGGCAAGCTCTCCTTCAAAGCAGAGGATCTTGTCGAAAACTGCACCGCGATCATCAAGGCGATTCTCAAGGCGAAACCTTCTTCGGCGAAGGGTGTTTACATCCAGAGCTGCACGGTGTCTGCGACGATGACACCCGGTGTGAAGGTCGAAATCCGTGATATTGTGAAGGAGATGGCATAATGAGACCGGAAAAAATCCAGCTCGCAAATGACATCGCCGGTCTTATCGTAGGATCCGAATTTCTGTTTTTCATCTCTTACAAGGGACTCAAGACCAAAGAGATCAATGCATTCAGAGACAAGCTTTACGCTGTCGGCGCTGAGTGCCATGTCCTGAAGAACAGAGTGGTTGCCAAGGTCGCGGAGTTGAACGGACTCGATGTTCTCGCGAAAGCCAAAATCACGGGTGACACCGCGGTGGTGCTCGGCAAAGGCGATGCGGGAGCCGTGGCGAAAGTCATAGACGAATTTTGCACCTCGACGAAAGGTGTGGTTGCTCCGAAGTGCGGATACTTCGAGGGCGCGATGTTGACGGACAGCGAAGTCAAGGCGATTGCCGCCCTGCCTTCAAAGGTCCAGCTGCGTGCACAGCTGCTTGGTTTGCTGGTTGCGGTGCCGACCGGATTGGTCAGTGTGCTTAACGCCAAGGTATCAAGCATCGTCAATGTCATTAACGCATATAAAAACAAGCTTGATGAGCAAGCGAACTGAACAAAAGTTCAATTAAATAAATACGGAGGAC
>CALXMJ010000203.1 GCA_944389445.1 uncultured Victivallales bacterium
GACCTCTCCGGCCGTCATCGAAACCGCGCACCGCCGGGGACTCGCCGCGATCCCGGGAGCGTTCACGCCGAATGAGATTCTGCAGGCGTATGAAGCCGGAGCGGATTTTGTCAAACTCTTTCCGATCCTTCCGGGCGGAGAACAATATGTCCGGACGGTCATGTCGCCGCTGGCGCACATTCCATTTCTGGTCACGGGCGGAATCCATCCGGGCAATGTCCGTTCGATGCTGGAGACCGGAGCGGCAGCCATCGGAGCGGGGGCATCACTCTTCCCGTCGGAACAAATTGAGCGGAACGACTGGCGCGGCATCGCGCAGACAATCCGTCTGCACTGGAAGGAAATTCCGGAAAAGAAATCAAACGGATAAACCACAATACGGCATGCGGCATCAGCTTTAAGCCGCTGCCGCGGAAAAAGATAAGGAGAATATCATGCTGGAAGAGCTCAGAAAAAAATTGAACAGCGCAGAGGTTATTGTTCCGCCCGTGCCGAAAGAGGACTTCTGGACGAACGAATACCACTTCAATCTGCAGAATGACCCGATGAAATGCTTTCCCGGAGCGGAACTGCTGGGGCGTCTGCCCTCGAAAAAAAGCATCGACGTAAAGCACTCCATTCTCGGAATCGGCTTCGAAACACTCGACCGCGACACCTTCGATCCCCGGAAAACCTTTCCTTTTCTGGCAGAGAGCGGCGTAAAATTCGCCCGCTGTCAGACCGGCTGGATGAAGTGCGAAAAAGTTCCGGGACAATATGACTTCCAGTGGCTGGATGAAGTGGTCGATCCGCTTGCAGCCATTGGAATCGAAACCTGGTTCAGCCTGAGCTTCGGGCATCCGGTCCACACCCCCGCGGAAGCATACGAAAAGGCGTGGCGCGAGGCAAACGGAAAACTGGTCCCCGGCTGGGCGCGAGGCTGGGTCGGCGAAATTCCGCTCTATCACGGGGAAAAGGGAATGAAGGCATGGACGGAGTATGTCCGGGCGCTCTGCCGTCATTTCCGCGGACGCGTCCGCTTTTTCGAAGTCTGGAATGAACCGGAGGCGTTCTGGACCCATAACGGGGTTTCCCTCTGGGGAACAATGTCCCTCGCGGAGAAGGCAAGAGATTATACTGAATTTGTCGCACGGACAGCCGAGGTTGTCCGCACGGAAATCCCCGATGCGCAAATCATCGCCGACGTTGCCCAGACAGGAACCTCCTATATCAAAGCCCTCGGCAAAAACAAGCTCGCCGATCTCATTGATGTTTTCAGCTATCACTTTTACGGTCCCGTTCCGGAAGAGTTCATGGAAGCGCGAGTGGAAAATCTCCGTGCGAATCTCGTTCCCTCCGATCCGGCAAAGAAGCTCCGTTTCTGGCAGGGGGAAAGCGGACGCGCCAGCGGAAGATCCGCTCTCTTTTCCTTCCCGACGGAACTGGCTCAGGCAAAATATCTCGCGCGCCGGTATCTGACGGACCTGGTCTGCGGCGTGGAACTGAGCTCCATCTTCACTGTCACGGATTTCCTCTGCTACTATCCGGACGGACGCGATCAGTATTACGGCGTGATCGACGCAAAAAACAACTGCAGCAAACTGGCATACTACACCATGCAGGGCATGGGATTCCTCTTCGACGGACTCGAAAACGCCCCGGACAACTTCTGCGCTTTCCGTCCTGACAACCACCAGGTGTTCGAACCGCGGGCTCCCTACCGGATCGAAGCGCATTCGTTCCGCCGCAGCGGGAAACCCGTGTTCGCATTCTGGACTCCGGAACATGTCGAGCTCTCCGCTCCGACTGTATACGGTTCCATCTACATGCTGATGGACGAATCGGAAACATTCAAGCATCCGGTTGTCATGGACCCGATCCGGCGGAATGTCTGGCTGCTGGATCCGGAACTTCTGGAAATCACCTCGGAGGGAGGCAACTTCCATGGAACGCTCCGCATCCGGAATTTCCCCGTGACGGATTGTCCCCTGCTGGTTGCCGATGCCTCTCTTCTTGCATAAAGCTCCAGTCTCATCCCGATCCATCCGCAAGGGAGCCGGAAAGCGGCATCCGGCTCCCCGTTTCCCTTTTTATCCCGGGGGAATTTCCTGCGGACAACAGAGCATCCATTCTCTCGACGTCATCCCCTCCCGTGAAAAAAAATTCCCCGGTTTTTCTTTTTCCCCCTCTTGACTTTTTCCGAACTCTATAGTATAATTAAAATGAACCAAGTGGTACATTTTATTATTTCAAGGAGTCGGAAATGGGGGCAACCCGGAGCAATCAGTCGAGAGCGGTGACGAAAGAGAAGATTCTGTCGCTGATCCGGAATCTGCTGGCGCAGGGGGAGAATGCGTTTCCCTCGGAACGCGAACTGGCAGTCCGGACGGGAGGCTCCCGCGGCGTGATCCGGGGGATTCTGGAAGAGCTGGAACAGGAGGACCGTCTGCGGCAGACTCCCAACGGGAGGATCATCCATCCGCAGGCGAATCAGATTCCGCTTCTGTTTGCGGCGATCGGGCGAAACATGGTGGAAAACCGTTCGTGGGCGAAATTGTGGTTTACGCTGTCGCGTCTTGCGCCGGAGTACGGGATCAAGCCGGAACTGGTGCTTGTCGGCTGGCCGGAAGAAAAGGCGCTCCCGGCGATCCGTCAGATTCAGGAATCAAACGCAAAGTATCTGATCATGACCTGCCACGGTTTTTTTCATTCTCTTCAATTTGATTTTGACAGCAAATTCACGATTTTCCCGGATGAGGATGCGCTTCGGCAGCACGATCATGTCATTTCGCTGGACAACCGGGAAGCGGGCCGGCTGGCGGCACGGACTCTGTATGAAGCGGGATACCGGAACCCTGCTCTGATAACAGAAAATTTTTCATTTTCTTATCTCCCGCTGGAACAGCGGGCGGAAGGATTCCTAGAAGAGTGCCGGAGACTCGAAATCACGCTGCATGAAAAAG
>CALXMJ010000204.1 GCA_944389445.1 uncultured Victivallales bacterium
TCATATCCGTCTCGCGTCTTATGGCCCGGTCGGCTATGGCAAAGCCGGATCCATGGAAGGTTTCTGCAGCGGCGGCGGAATTGCCCGGCTGGCTCAAATGCGGATTCTGGAAGTGCTCCAGAGAGGGGAAAGAGTCGTCTGGGCTCCGAATCCGGAACTCGTGGATGCTAAACTGGTTGCGGATGCCGCTCGGAAGGGGGATCCGCTTGCGCTGGACATTTACCGGGAGTCCGCCCGGCATCTGGGGCAGGGGCTCGCAATCCTGATGGATCTGCTGAACCCGGAACGGATTGTGATCGGCAGCGTCTTTGCCCGCTCGGAGGCGCTTTTCCGGGAGGAAATGGAGAAGGTGATCCGGAAGGAGGCGCTTCCGCTGGCGGTTTCCGTCTGCCGGATCGTTCCTGCCGCGCTGGGCGAGCGGATCGGCGATATCGCCTGTCTTGCGCTTGCCGGCGGCATGGTCTGAAAAAAGAAAAGGGGGATCTCCGGTCCGGCGGCGATCCCCGTTTTTCACGGCTCTGATCAGTGAGAGTGGCAGTGGCAGTTGTGCCCGTGTTCGCCGCCCTCGTGATGGTGGTGATTGCAGCTGAAGTTCGGATCGGCTTTCAGTTCTCCTTTCAGGTAGTCTCCGACGGCTTTGATGACATCGCCCGATACTCCGCCGATCAGCTGAATTCCCGCTTCCGCGAGCGCCTGCTGCGCTCCTCCGCCGATGCCGCCGCAGAGAAGAAGATCCACATTGCGTTCCGCGAGAAATCCTGCGAGAGCTCCGTGTCCGGAATCTCCGGTCGGGACCTTCTGCATTCCGTTGATCTTTCCATCGACAATTTCAAAAATGGCGAATTCCGGTGTGTGTCCGAAGTGCTGGAAAACCTGATCGTTTTCACATGTGACTGCGATTTTCATAGTATCTCCTTTACAGGGTTGATTCAAGGCTCCGGCGTCCTGCCTGTGAAAGTAGCAGCGACTGCAAACCGGTCCTGTTGTACAGCAGGTCCGCTCCCGTTCCCGGGATTCGATGAGGATGCTCCGGCCGTTGAGAAGCGCATCGGCGACCTTCCGTCGCGCCGAATACAGAATCCTCTGAAGCGTGCCGCGCGAAACATTCATTTTTTCCGCGGCGCTTTCCTGATCCATGTTTTCATAATCCGCAAGGCGCATTGCCTCCAGCTCGTCCAGTTCGAGCAGGGTCTTTTCTTCCCCGCCGACCGCCTGGAAGGTTCTGCATTCCACATTCAGGCAGATTCTTCTGCATTTTTTGTTCCTCGGCATGAAACAGGATCCTCGGATGAATTTTTTTGTTTATATTGTGCGTATGCACATAATATAACAGTCGGCTCTCCATTTTCAAGTCGGGAAGAGGACTCTTTTTCCGTGATTTACCGGCAATATCGCCGGTTCAGATGCGGATTGAGAAAATCGTGGATTGATTTTATTTCTGCTGCGCGTATATTATGGGGTATTGTCCGGGGGATCCGCGACCGGAATGAATAATGGATGAGAGACTCGAATGACACGGAGGAGAACAATGGATTATACCGAACTGAAGAACTTGATGACTTTTGACCGCCGGCATCTGTGGCATCCTTATGCTTCGATGACGCAGCCGCCGCCGGTGAATTTTGCGGAATCCGCCTCCGGTACGCACATTCGTCTTGCGGATGGGCAGGAGCTGATTGATGCGGTTTCCAGCTGGTGGTGTGTCTGCCACGGGCACAATCATCCGAAGATCATGGAAGCGATCCGCCGCCAGTCGGAGAAACTTGCGCAGGTTATGTTTGCTGGCTTCACTCACGAGCCGGCGATCCGTCTCGCGGAACTGCTGACCGAACGGACTCCTGCGGGATTGAACAAGGTGTTCTACGCGGATTCCGGATCCGTAAGCGTGGAGTGCGCCGCAAAGATGGCGATTCAGTATCAGATGGCATCCGGTTTTCCGGAACGCTGTCGTCTGGCGAGTGTCAAGGGGGGGTATCATGGAGATACCGCCGGAGCGATGGCGCTCAGCGATCCCGACGGCATGCACAAGATGTTCAGCGGAATCATCTCCCGGCATCATTTTGCGCCTCAGCCGCAGTGTCGGTTCGGGGAGGAGTGGGATCCCGCCGATTTCGTGCCGATGGAAGGGATGCTTGATCGTTACGGACATGAGATTGCTGCGGTGATTATTGAACCTGTGTTTCAGGGGGCGAACGCGATGCGTTTTTATCATCCCGAATATCTGCGCTGCCTGAGGAAGGCGTGCAGCGATCGGGGGATCCTGCTGATTCTGGACGAGGTGGCGACCGGATTCGGGCGTCTCGGCAAATTCTTTGCTCTGGAATATCCGGAAATTGTGCCGGACATCATGTGCGTCGGGAAAGGGCTGACGGGCGGAGCGATCACGCTTGCGGCGGTCGTCGCCTCCGAGAAGGTGGCGGAAGTGATTTCCGCGGGGACCCCGGGCGTTTTCCTGCATGGGCCGACCTTCATGGCGAGTCCGATGGCGTGCGCCGCGGGATGTGCCTCGCTGGAGCTTTTCAAAGAGTACGACTGGGAAGGACGGGTCCGGAGTATCGAACGTCAGCTGAAGCATGAACTTCAGGAACTTACGGAACTGCCGAATGTGGCGGAGATCCGTGTTCTGGGGGCGGTCGGCGTGGCGGCTCTGCGGAAGGTGCCCTCGCCGGAGACCGTGCAGAAAATCGTGCGTGAAACCGGAGTCTGGCTGCGTCCGTTCGGTTCCTGGCTCTATACGATGCCACCGTTCATTACGCCGGAAGAGGAAATTTCGCGGATCGTCGGAACCATGCGGAAAATTGCGGAAGCCTGATCCTTCTGTCAGATCAAGCCGGAAAAGAGGTCCGCTTCAAGCACCGTCTTCCGGAAAACCTTGAAGGCGGAGGGCAGAGAGATTTCCCGTCTCAGCGACTCCCGGTCAACCCATCGGAATTCCGGGAGCTCCTCCTTCACGCGGACTAGGACACTTTGCATGTGCCATTCGACATGCGAGAAAATGTGGACGGCATTTCCAGAGGGAATCATTTCCGCTTCCGTGTTCAGCCATTCCCGGATCTGTTCTCCGGTAAGGAATCCTTCGCGGTTCGGGAACTCGTAGAGACCGGCAAGCAGACCTTTTTCCTCTCTGCGGCGGATGGCGATTCTGTTTCCGCAGAAGAGCAGCAGGACGGTCCTGTTTTCGAGCTTTCGAGCTTTTTTCGGCGCTTTGACGGGGAGCTCTGCGACTTTCCCGTTCAGCCGGGCAAGACAGAGTTCCGCCAGCGGACATTCCCGGCACTTCGGCTTTCCGTTCGGCAGACAGACCGTTGCACCGAGTTCCATGAGACTCTGTGTGAAGTCACCGCACCGCTGCTCCGGATAGATCTGCTTCAATGCATGAGTGATATTCACTTTGACCGCAGGCTGCGCGATATCTTCGGCACTTTCGAGCAGACGCGACATCACCCGCAGAACATTTCCATCAACCGCCGGCACCGGCCTTCCGAATGCAATGGATGAGATCGCTCCCGCCGTATATTCTCCGATTCCCGGCAGAGCAAGAATCTCTTCGAAGTCCGAGGGGAACATTCCGTTGTGCCGCTCCAGAATCATACGGGCGGCTTTCTGAAGGTTCCGAGCGCGGTTGTAGTACCCGAGTCCTTCCCAGAGTTTCATCAGACGGTCCTCGGGAGCTTCCGCGAGACTTCGGATGGTGGGAAGAGCTGCCAGAAAACGCTCGAAATACGGTTTTACCGCTTCGACGCGGGTCTGCTGAAGCATGATTTCCGAAAGCCAGACCCGATAGGGTTCCGGCTGTTCTCTCCAGGGAAGAATGCGGGCATTGGCGTCATACCAGTCGAGAAGCGGCTGCACGATTTTTTTGAGAAGTCGTGGAACTTGTCTGTCATCCGTTTTCATTTTGTAGTGCCCCTGTTTCGAAGAGAGGGGAGAATATAGGCGCATCGGAGGGGAATGTCAAGGGCTTTTTTGCAGACTTGTCCGGTTTCTGCCGGGACGTTTCCGGTGTTCCGACGAAAGGAAAGGATATCGTTTTTCAAAAAGTCCGCTTGTTTTTTTTCTTCGGCTGTCATATATTACCCCGGGCTGAGTCCTGAGGAAAATCAGTGGTTGGTGGTTTTTCCGGACAAGGCAAAAACAACAAAGAAAGGTCTAGGAAAATGAAAAAGAAACTCATGCTCCTGCTCGTCATGGCCGGAGCCGCCGCACTGTTCACGGGCTGTTCTTCTTTGCAGTCCAGCAATGCGTTCAATGGCCAGAAAATCACAACATCCGGAACGGGGGTTGCCCATGTCAGCGGGTATACCAGCGGTCTGTATCTGTTGTGGATCCCGATTTTTACAGGTTCCGCCGCAGAGCCGGGCTCCATTGCGTTCAATGAGGATTCCTGCAATGTTACCGCTGTGACGAACATGGTTACGAAGAAGAGCAAGAACTTGAAGGCATCGCGCACAATAGACCTTGTTTCCTCCTCCAACAGTACGAACATCCCGGTTCCGTTCCCGTACATTTTCTACTGGCGCACGGTTACTGTTTCCGGCAACGCGGTCCGCTGAGTCCGTGGACACACTAGAGAATCTTTAATTCAGGGAAATTCAAAATGAAAAAGATTATGCTTCTCGCTTCCGTTATCGCTGCCGCTTCGCTGTTTGTCGGCTGCGTCAGTGTTGAAGCCGTCCAGAATCCGAATCTGAACGGTGAAAAGATCAGTCACAGCGGCACGCCTGTCGCCCACATCAATGCACAGAACTGGGGAATCTATCTGTTCACGATTCCTCTGCTGACCGGCTCTACCGATGCTCCGGGCAACATTGCTGTTCTTAAAGATACTGTCAATGTCGAGTCCATGCTCCCTGTTCTTACGAAAAAGAGCAAAGAGCTGAAGGCTTCTCAGACTCTGAACATTGCTTCGCAGTACTCCGAGGGCGGACTGATTTTCTATACCCGCTCGATCAACATGTCCGGCAACGCGGTTCGCTGAACCGGATATTCCGGAATGGAATGTATTCCGTTCCGGATAGAGAAAAACCGTCTCCCGACAGCTGGGGGACGGTTTTTTTTTGCGGACGTTCGGAAAATTCCATCGGGTCCGATGCAGAAAGAAGTTCCGGACTGCGGATCAGTCCGGAAAAGAGCCGGGGATGTCCCGATCGGAGGGGAAGGGGGACCGTCAGACTCCGATGTTGGCAAAAGTCATGCAGATGCGGTTGATGATGCGGACCAGCCTCGGATAGTTGACCTCGAATTCCTTGATGGACGCTTCCAGTTCCTTGAGCGGATAATTTTCGGTGTCGTCGATTGCGGCTTTTGTGGACTTGTTGGCAAGTTCGACAAGCTGATCGGCTTCCCCGCGGGAATTGGAGGGGAGGGCTTCGATTTCCCTGGCAAGTTCATCGAGCAGATGAAGAACCTCGGTTTTCCGTTCCGGCCTCATCCGGGAGGTCCGGATGCGTTCCTTGATGGTTTCCATTTTTTCCGCGTACATGTTTTGTTTCCTTCCTGATTTGCGGGACCGTTTTTATTTGCGCAGTTCATTCATGCTGAGAGGCGTGAATGCTGCTTTTTTTCTGTTTCTCTCCGGAGAATCGACCGAGAGATATTTCCAGCGGTTGAATGCGAAGTCGTGCGGGCGGTAGTTTCCCAGCCAGCAGTGTTTCAACAGAAATGAAACAGGGTGACTTTCGAATATCCAGGGGCATTTTCCGGTGATCCATTTTGCCATTGTTTCATATTTTTCCTTTCGCATCGGGGAATCCGGCATTTCCCGGATTTCCCGGTACATCCGGTCGAATTCGGGAAACGTGCAGCAGACCCGGTTGCTGGAGCCTGCGTTCGGACCGTAGAAGAGCTGGAGAAAGTTTTCCGCGTCTGGATAGTCTCCGGTCCAGGAGAGGCGGAACAACTGAGTCTGACCCTGTGCGAGTTTCTGGAGAAAGCGCGCCCGGTTGTTGAATTCCGGGCGGAGTTTGATGCCGATTTCCAGCAGGTCGATTGCGAGCAGTTCGGCGGTCTGGCGGTAGAAGGAGTCGCTGCCTGCCTGATCGAAGGAGAGTTCCAGCGGTTTTCCGGTCGAAGGATCAATTCCGCCCGGATAGCCGGCAAGTTCCAGATATTTTTTCGCAAGGGGAATGTTTTTCTCTCCGAACGGTTCCGGCTTGTCGAGATATCCGTCGGCGCCGGGAGGGACGGGTCCGTAGGCGGGTTCAATCCGTCCGCTGAAGAAAAGCTGGCGTTTCTGTTTGTCGAACGCCAGCGAAACCGCTTTGCGGAGATGTTCATTCTGTCCGAGAAGCGGATCTGTGAAATTGAATCCGATGTAGTTTGTCTGGAACTCCGGTGTCCGTTCCAGCGTGATGCCGCGTTTGACCAGCGACGGCGCCAGTTCGAGTCTATCATTGACGACCGCCGCAAAGTTTTCTCCGTCCAGCACATAGAAATCCAGTTCCCCCTGAAGGAACAGGAGCCATCCGGCGAGCGGCTGCTTGATGAAGCTGCAGACGATTTCGTCCAGCAGCGGGAGAGGGCGCGTCCTGTCGGCTTCCCGTTCTGCGGACGAGAAATATTCCGTACGGTATTCCGGATTGCGCTTCATGCGGATCTGGTAGTCTTTTCTCCAGGAGGTCAGAATAAACGGACCGGAACCGACAGGGTGATCCGCGAATTTATCTCCCCAGTGTTCCACGGCTTTCCGGGAGACGACGGAGAAGTACGGCATGGCAAGCGCGTAGATGAACCGGGGATCGGGCGCGTTCAGTGTGATGGTGAAACGTCTGTCATCGAGAATTTTCAGTCCTTCGCAGCCGGAATCGTAGGGGGAGAGATCGCCGGACGGCGCTTTTCCAGTCCGTTCGCGGAAGGCTTCGATCCCTTTGACTTTGCCGCGGATGAGCCAGTAGCCGCTGGATTTCAGGCGGGAATCCGCGAGGCGGAGGATGGAGAATACGACATCCTTTGAAGTGATTTTCCGTTCCTCTCTGTTTTTTCCGGGGAAACACTCTCCCGGCTGAAAATAGAGATCGTCGCGGAGACGGCAGTGAAAGACGGTGGAACCATTTTCGATTTCCGGCATTTCGGCGAGCATGGAGGGTTCCAGTTTGTACGGGCGCGCAGTAAAGGAATATTGCAGGGGTGTGTCATAAAATGCCGCCGTCATGTACTGACAGGCGGTATCCGCCGCCAGCGCGGGGTCGAGGGTCGCCAGAATCTTGTTCAGGCTGGTATGCAGGACTCGGGATTCTGTTTTCACCCGTGCGGGCGAGTCGGAACAGGCTGTCGGTAGAAGCAGCACGGGCAGAAGAAGCAGAAAAAAGAACGGCCGATGGTGTTTCATTGGGAGTCGTCTTCCGGGAAATCGGATTCGCAATCGCCGAAGAAGCGGCGGAGCGCTTCATAGGAGATTCCGGCGGAAAAGCCTTTTGAGGCGAGAATCCGGAGGGCTTTTGTTTTTTTTCGGATTCGGTCGGGTTCCCGGTCGAACGAGGGCTTTTTCCGCTGGAGAAGAGTCATGGCGATGGAGATTTCGTCGCGTTCGGAATTTTTGTCATCGGATTTGAAGGCGTCGTCGATGGTCTCTTTTTCGAAGCCTTTCAGACGGAGATGGAGTTTGATTTTTTTTGCTCCGTCGCCGCGGTCGCGCATGAGGGCGACTTTGGCCTCCGCGACGAGTTTGTCGTTGATGTAGCCGTAGCGTTCGCATTCCGAGACGGTCTCTTCCGAATCTTTCCAGGAGAAGCCTTTGTCATGCAGTTTGCGTTTGAGGGCAAGACGTGACATGGGCTGTCTGGTCAGCAGCATGACCGCTGTTTCCATTGGCGTTTTCGGAGTCTTCTGAGACTGCGGCATTGGGATTCCTTT
>CALXMJ010000205.1 GCA_944389445.1 uncultured Victivallales bacterium
CGTCGGAACCGGGGCGCTGATGACGTTTCGCTGCCCGTAGCACCCTTCAGGGAGGAAACGTCGCTGCAAGTCAGGGAGCGAGTGCGTGCTCTTCGTTCGCAGTTATAGTGTTGATCGAATTTTTACGAGGCCAACGATCATCCTCGACATGCCGCCGACGTTAAGCGCGTCCAGTCGAAACCAAGACACCCCCAATCAATCTTCGCAAATACATTGTTCCTAAATATAGCAGAAAGAATGAAAAATACAAGGCCTTCTCTCCCGGATATTATGTCCCGGATAAACCTCACTGCTGAAATCATTCATTCAACAGGAATCTTCAAAACCGTCCATCCCCACTCTTTCAGTGAAAATCGAAGCTTTTCACCTTCAAGCACACATGTCTTTCCACTATCGGAATTTCCAAGTTCAATCGCCTTCGACGCATCAGGAAAACGGAGACTGAAGCAATTGTTTTTTTCATCCATGTTCAATACAAACAGAAGTCTGCCTCCTTTTGGAAGCTCGCGGAAGATTACCTGAATGTTCTTTTTATCCTCCGAAGCAAGATCAGACAATTCCCATGAAGGATGGATTCCGCTCTCTTTCATGCGCTTAAGCAGTTCCTGGCGATAGGGTTCCCCTCCTTCATACGAGAGAATCCGTCTGTTCGCCGTCATATGGAATGGCGGAGCAATCTGATAGGATTCCGCGAGAAGCGAGCCGTAAAGAACGGTGCGCCCCTTGCCAAAGCGGTTGCTTACAATCGCCGGGTCTCCATTGGCAAAACGTCCTTCGACCTTTCCGCCTCTAACCTCAATCTTCGCATGGAAATCAAATGCCGGAATTCCTGCACAGTCCGGTTCATGCAGTTTCTCAAGGTCATAGACTTGTGCGCCAAAGAGATCGACAAGTCCTCCCGGGGTAATTTCATAATGGATACCATCCGTATTTTTGAGCGCAAACGGCGATTCCGCAATTACAGTCCCTCCGTTCGTTACGAATTCGCGCAGAACGTTTGCCATCTCGGAATCCACATGCGGACGGAACGGTATGTACAGAACTTTCACTCCCTTGAGAATGCCATTCCTGATCTGACGCGCATTGCACAGCTCGGCACGGATGCCGATGTGAAGAAACGCATTGTAAAGGTAATGAATGGAATTGCTGTAGCGCGACTGATATCCTTCGCATTCCGTAAGGCTATCGCAATCCCGGCTGTCCAGAATCAGGACTCCGGATTTTTCGGATGTATGCGAAAGGAAAAGTTCCGAATGTTCCGTCACGAATTTTGCAAGCCTGCCGAAGGCTTCTGCTCGTTCTGTGATTCTGCCGTCCCAGCCTGTCATGTTGAATTCCCCGGCCTGGGCGTCTGAGATTCTGCTTCGATAGAGCCAGCGCAGAACGGCACGGGCCCCGTGAGCTATCAGATACATGTCGCGAGCATTCATTTTCCGGGGAGAATATGAACGCGGAACAAGATTGTGCACCCAGCTGACGGGACCGGCTTCCGTTTCCACCACCCAGAAACCTTCAGGATCCTCTCGATGGGAACGGCGTCCTTCCGGCATAAACTGGACATTTTGCCGGAACGTGAATTCATAAGGAGAATACTCTCCGCCTTTCCCCTGTGCATGAATGGTATAAACACTGGTCCCGAGAATATCCTCTTCTCCAAAAATATCCGCGTTATACGGTCCGCAGAGGTGGGAAATGACAGGCGTTGACGGATCCATTTCCCGAATCCATTGACGGATCATATGAAATTTATCACTCCGATTCTGTTCAAGAAATCTGCGCCAGTCAAGATAGGGAATATAGCCGCCAGCTTCGAAATTTGCCGTCAGCTGTGGAAAAACGTCATCCCACGAACGGAAATAAACTGGAAATTCCGTACTCCATGCTTTCGCAAGCCGTTCGAGTGAACCGTATTTTTTCCCGAGCCATTTACGGAACGCTTCTGCCGTATGTCTGCAATAACACTCCGACAGACGGGGTTCGTTCCAGCCGGACCAGGCAATCAGACTCGGACGGTTTTTATAGCGCGAGACGGCTTCCTGAATGAAATCTTTTGCAGCCTGCTGATATTTCGGGTCGTCGTAACAGAGTTTGAAACGGTTGAAGTGAAGTTCGCCGGGGGCATCCGGCTTCTCTTTCAGAAGAGTGCAGCCGAGATCGTAGACCAGCCATCGCGGCGGGTAAATCGCCTGGAGATTCGTAAACGTTCCTCCGACGTTTCCAATCACTTTCAGTCCATTTTCTTCCGCAAGGTCAAATGCGCGGTCGATCCGCGAGAAGTCGCGTTTCCCATGTTCCATTTCCACGCGGTCCCAGCAGAGAAAAAGACGGAATGTGTTCAGGCCGAGCCCTTTCATGTTTGCGATATCCTGCGGCCATTCGGAGATATCGACTTCTGTTGCTTTCGGCAGCGGAGCATACGTTGCTCCGATCGGGAAGAAGTTTTTTTCCGGTTTCAAGGGGACGTTCCTTTCTGTTGTTAAGTTTTTATTATTTTATGACAGAAAGTGATTTTTCTCAAGAGAATATTGTGCCAAAAAATATAAAGTTTATGCCATTTGCGGAGAAATCAGTTTTTTTGTTTTCCCTTCGTTTTTCATGGAAGCCGGATTTCTGTTCCGATGAACGAGAAAAACAGGGAAAGTGCGTAAATTTCTGTATTTTCTGTTGACGCGATGGAAAGTCCGGTATATTGTACCGGAACGCAACGCAAACAGGAAGGATGCTGACTGATGGCTTTAAACTTGATCCCCCGTCCGGTTTCCGTCCGTGAGAACGGACAGAATTTTCACCTTACACCCGATTCCCGGATTGTCGTACAGAGCGCGGATGCCCGCGGTCCGGCGGAACTCCTGGCGGAATATCTCTCGCCTGCGACCGGTTTTCCCCTGCCGGTGACAGAGGAAAATCCGCGTACCGGCGATCTGATCCTCAGGGAAACCGGAGACAATCAACCGGACGACGCCGGTTTCGTGAAAGAAAACCATACGCTGGAAGTGACCTCGGAACAGATAGTCCTTTCCGGAGCGAACGCCGCGGCGCTGGTCCGGGGAATCCAGACTCTCCGGCAGCTCTTTCCGCCGGCAATCTATTCACAGGAAAAACAGAACTGCGACTGGATTGTGCCGGGCGTTTTCATTGAAGATGCTCCTGCATTCCGCTGGCGCGGCATGATGCTGGATGTCGCCCGTCATTTCTTCCGTGTGGAAGAGGTCTGCCGGATGATTGAACTTTTTGCACAGCATAAAATAAATCTGGTGCACATTCATCTTTCAGACGATCAGGGATGGCGGGTCGAAATCCGCCGATATCCGAAGCTGACGGAAGTGGGATCAATCCGCAAACGGACGGTTGTCGGCCAGGAGTGGGCAAGACCGAAGCGATATGATGAAACTCCCTATGGCGGTTTTTTCACGCAGGACGATATCCGCCAGATCGTTGCTTTTGCCTCCCGGAGGCACGTTGCACTCGTTCCCGAAATCGACATGCCGGGACACATGGCTGCCGCAATCTGCGCTTATCCGGAACTCGGCAATTATCCGGAGAACAAAGTCGAAGTGCGCGACTGCTGGGGAATCAGTTATCAGATTCTCAGCCCGCGGAAATCCACAATCGAATTCATGCAGAATGTCCTGGAGGAGATTCTGGAGCTTTTCCCGTCGAAATTCATTCATATCGGCGGCGATGAAGCTCGCAAGGACGAGTGGCAGATTAATTGCGAAGCCCAGTACATTATGGCGGAACACGGCCTGAAGGATGAGCATGAACTTCAGAGCTACTTCATCGATGAGATGGGAAAATTCATCCGCTCCCGCGGCCGCCGGATGATCGGCTGGGATGAAATTCTGGAAGGCGGACTTGCGGAAGGAGCCGCCGTCATGAGCTGGCACGGAGATGCCGGTGCTGTCTCTGCGGCAGGAATGGGACACGATTCCGTTGTCGCCACGAAAGAATTTCTCTATTTTGATTATTTTCAGGCGGATCCCGCGCATGAACCTCTTGGAATCGGAGGCGATATTTCCGCGGAAAAGGTATATCGTTTTCATGCGCTTCCGGCATCGCTTTCCGGGGAGAAGAAAAAGCATATTCTCGGAGGACAGGCACAGTTGTGGTCGGAATATATTCCGAATCTCCGGCACTTGGAGTACATGGCGTTTCCGCGAGCCTGCGCTCTTGCGGAAAAGTTGTGGAGTCCGGAGGAAAACGCCTGCTTTGTCGATTTCAAAAAACGTCTGGACTGGCATCGGTCCCGTTTTGCTGCGATGAAAGTCAATGCGCATCCGCTGCCCTGATCCGGGTCGGCGGTTCTGTCTTCGGGAATGGGGAATCTTCCGGAAATCTCCATTTCCCGGAAGATGTTTCCGGCAGATGCTTGAAAATGATTGCGCGAAATTTTTATTCCGGGTTTGAATATTCCGGATTTGAATGTATCTTTACCGGACAGTAATAACGGAAGGAAAATTCATGCTGACTTATCTTACATCGTTTGTCGTTGCGGTTCTTGTATTTTGCGTGACGCGTTTCGGTTTTTCTGTCACTCCGAACTGGGGACTCGTATGGGCGATTCTGGCGTGTCTTGCCAGTCAGATCTCGATTTCGCTGCTGATGCGCAGGGCTGTCGGGCGGGTGCAGATGAAAATTCAGGATATCATGCTGGAGGTTCAGAAACGTCTTGAGGCGAAACAGCAGTACTTCTCCCGCCATCCGATGGGTTCCCCGAAAATGATGATGCAGCAGATGGAACGCGAGCAGAGTGCGGGGCTCGAACGGGCTCTTCAGGCCTGTGATCTTTACAAGCCATATTATCTCTGGAACCCGTTTCTTCCGGGACAGGTCAACGCGATGAAAATGGCATTCAATTATCAATTGAAGCGCTTTGATGAAGTGGATGCTCTTCTTCCGAAATGCGTGTTTTTCGATCCGCAGACCATTGCAATGAAAATGGTGCGCATGTATCGGAACAACGATCCCGGTCTTGAGAAGTTCTTCCGGAAAAAGGGGGCGCGTCTGCGGAAGGATGCCTGTGTGCTTCCGGTCTGTCTTTACGCATGGATTCTGCTGAAGCAGGGAAAGAACGATGAGGCTTTGAAAGTGCTTGTCGATGCAAAGAAGAAAACTTCCGATGAAACTCTGATCCGGAACTGGGAGGCGCTTGTCAACGGACGCCCGAAACAGTTCAGCAATGCCGGACTCGGTGATATGTGGTATGCGCTCGGGCTGGAAGAACCGAAAATGCCGAAGGTTCAGCAGCAGTACCGGTTCCGCTGATTCGATTTTTCCGTTGGTGCTTCGGATGCGGCTCAAAAGAGCCGCTTTTTTTACAGGGTCATGCTGAAAATCGTCAACACAAAACAAAAAGGGGATTTTTACGATGCTGCAAGAGATCATGTCGGAAAAGGAACTGGCGGACCTGTTCCGCCGGAATTCGTCTGCCAGCCGCTTTCCGGCGGCTTCGGACCGGACTGCATGGGGCGCTGGAGACAGTGCATACCGTCAAAAGCGTTTTTCTCTCTATTTGAAGAATGCCGAATCTCTGAAGAAACAGGACTATGCGGAGATTTATCCTCCATTGAAGGCGGAGGATTATTTTGCATTCATCCGCAACGGAAACCGGAGAATTTTTGAATCGTATTATTTTGCACGCAGGACCCATCTTGCGCTTTTCTGCATGGCGGAGGCGATTGAATACCGGAAACGTTTTCTGCCGGAGGTGGTGGAGGGCGTCTGGCAGCTGATGAACGAGCTCGTCTGGTACATTCCTGCGCACGGACATTACAGGGCAGGGGACCCGATGCCGAGATTCGATCAGCCGCGTACCGATCTGTTCTGTGCGGAGACCGGATCGACTCTGGCATGTGTGGTTCAACTGCTCGAGCGTGAACTCGGGGAGAAGTCGAAAGAGCTGCTGACATGGGTAAAGGAGTTGTGTGTGGAACGGGTCATTGCTCCGGTGGAGGATGATACTGTTCCCCAGTGGTGGCTGGACGGACTTAACAACTGGACGCCCTGGTGTGCATCGAATGTCGCAATGACGGCGTTTACCTTTCTTCGGGATCAGCCGGAGCGTCTTGCCCGCCTGATCCGGAAGCTGATCGTCTCCTGCGAGAAATTTTATGACCGCTACGCTCCCGACGGCGGATGCGACGAGGGACCCGGTTATTTCATGGTTGCCGGACTTCGTCTGATGATCTTTCTGGATCTGCTCAACTTCTATACGGACAATGCGTATGTGCGAATCTTTTCCGAAGAGAAATTCCGGAATATCGGCGATTATATTGCAAAGGTTCACCTTGCGGGGCCGTGGTTCGCGAGCATGGCGGACTCCCCGGCAAAATTCGAGCGGATTGATGCCGGGCTTCTGAACCGCTATGCGGAACTTTCCGGCAGTCCGCTGCTGAAATCGTTTGCCGTGGAAGCCGCATATGGCTTTTCGCCGCGTTCCGAATCGGAAATCTCGGATGGAACCGCGGGAACCGGTACATTCCCGCATCTGATTCTGCAGAATGAACTTTCGCAGGTTTTCTGGTATCCGCGTGATCTTGTCCGCCGCGATCTCTCCAACGGAGCGCTGACCGTTCTGCCGGATCTCCAGTTTTTCCTCTTCCGGCAGAATCCCGGGGATGATTGGAACGGAACCATCCTCTGCATGAAAGGCGGGCACAATGGAGAAAACCACAATCACAATGATGTGGGGCAGTTCGAGGTGTTTTACGATGGAATGCCGATCGCAGTCGACTGCGGAGCAACGGACTATACAAGATTTACCTTTTCGGATCGCAGATACGAAAACCGGTTTCTGAATTCTTCCGGTCATAATGTTCCATCGTTCAACGGAACGCTTCAGAACGCGGGCGCGGAATTCGGAGCGAAGCTCCTTTCCGTTTCGGATGAGGTTTCAATTGACATTTCCGGCGCGTATCCAAAGACCTGCGGGATTGTTTCCTGTGTCCGCCGTGCGGCGCTTTCCGCCGATGGAACGGCGCTGATTGAAGATCGTGTCTCTGGAACGGGAAAAATGTCGATATCGCTTCCGCTCTATTGTGCTGTCCGCCCGGAAAAGGAGGCTGACGGCATCCGGATCGGCGGAATGCAGCTTCATCTTTCCGGCATTTCTCCGGAGAAAACGGAGGAAATTCCCATTGAGGACCAGCGAATGCAGATTTCGTGGGGAAATCGTCTCTGGTGTCTTCATCTGAAGGTGGAGATTTCGGGGGAAGGTTCCTGGAAAATGGAATTTGTCCCGCTGAAATAGTCCCTTTTCGGGATCCGGAGAAACGGGAAGGCGCCATTTCTCCGGACGACGTTAAAAAATGATTTCTTTTCTGAAATCCCGCTGGAAAACTCGTCTTTTTGCGCTATAATAAGGAACGTTGCTAATTTATTGTTTTCTGGAGGCCGACATTGAAAAAAAAGACTCTTCCGCTCTTGCTGTTTTTGTTTGCGACCCTGTTTCTGACCGGATGCTTCGGTGAGAAACTTTCATTAAGCGAACTGATGAACCGCGGCGTTTCCTCCGCTGTAAACGGAGACTGGGAAACCGCTCTGGAATATGCGGAACGGGCGATCAAGGTTTCCCCGGATGATGTAAATGCCCTGATCCTGCTGGCTCTGGCGGAGGAGAATACCGGCGATGCCGATGCCGCTCTCGGTACGATTTCCAAAGCGGCTGCCGTGGATGAAAACAATTATTTTGCCCAGTACACCCGCGGGCGTCTTCTCTATGAGAAAAAACATTTCGATTCCTGCATTGCGCCTCTGCGTACCGCGTTGAAACTGCGTCCGAGCGCCACGGATCCTCTGGTTCTGCTGGCGCAGTCCTCGGTGAATCTGAAGGATACGCAGAATGCGAAGGTCTATTACTCCCAGCTGGCGCGGAATCGGAAATTTGCAAAAAATCCGGCAGTCTGGAGCGAACTGGGAATGACCTTCATTGCGGAGTCGAAACCCCAGCTTGCCGCCCAGTATCTGCAATATGCCTATCAGCTTCAGCCGGACAATCCGAAACTGCTCCTGAATCTCGGAGTCTATTATGACGCCTACCGCCGGAACCGTGTGGAAGCCGTCAAATATTATACCCGGTTCCTGAACATTACAAAACAGAATTCCGCTATGGCGCAGAAGAGAAGCGAGGTCGAAAAAAGACTTCAGGCTCTCCGCTGATTCGCGGTGCCGGCATCATGGGGCATATTCCTCAGGAGGTCATCGATCAGGTCCGGATTCAGGCGGATATTGTCGATGTGATACAGTCCTACATTCCTCTGAAAAAAATGGGACGCGATTTCAAGGCGTGCTGTCCGTTTCACAATGAAAAGACTCCCTCGTTTGTCGTGAATCAGCAGCGGCAGTGGTTTCACTGTTTCGGCTGCGGCAAACATGGAAATGTGATCAGTTTCGTTATGGAGCGGGAGAATGTCGATTTCCCGAATGCAATCCATATTCTGGCGCGGCGGTATCATATTTTTATTCCGGAAGAGACCTCGCACTCTCCCCGTCGAGCCTACCGGAAGGAGGGGGATGCCATCGGAGAGACGCCGTCTGTCCAGGTGAACTTCAAGGAGCGCCTGTACATGCTTCATGAGAAGGCGCAGGCGTGGTTCGCAAGACGTTTGAGGGAGGCTCCGGATTCTCCCGTTGCGGCGTATCTGAAAACTCGCGAACTGCCGCAGGATATCGTCGAAAAGTTCGGAATCGGCGCCTCCGTGGATCAATGGGATGCTTTTATGAATTATGCTCTGCGGGAGGGGTTTTCCCTGAATGAGCTGGTCGATTCGGGACTCATCGTCAAAACGGATGATTCTCCGCCGAAGACGTTCGATCGTTTCCGCAACCGTCTCATGTTCCCGATCTGGAATGAACAGGGCAGGGTGGTCGGCTTCAGTGCCAGAACCATTGAAAAAGATTTCAAGGGGGCAAAATACGTCAACAGCCCGGAAACGCCTGTTTTCAAGAAAGGGCGGCTGCTTTATGCGCTGCATCTGGCAAGACAGGAGATGGGGAAAAAAGGATATGCGGTTCTCTGCGAGGGCCAGCTGGACACCATTGCGCTTCACCGGGCCGGCGTAACCAACGCCGTGGCTCCTCAGGGAACGGCATTTACCGAGGAGCAGGCAATCATACTGAAACGCTATGCCGACTGTCTTTATCTTGCATTTGACTGTGACGGCGCCGGAACCAAAGCCGTTTTCCGTGCGGCGGAGCTGGCGCTTCCGCATGGCTTTTCTCTGAAGGTGGTCCGTTTTCCCGGCGGCAAGGACCCCGATGAGCTGCTGCGGCATTCCGGCGCGGAGGCCGTTGCAAATGCGGTCGGGGACGCAAGAGATTTCTTTGAATTCGCTCTGGATTATCTCAACGCTCAGAACGGAAACGAGCCCGCGGGCAGAGCGGCAACGGCGGAAGCTATGATCGGATTTATCATGAATCTGGAGAGCGATGCGGCAAAATCAGCGTATGTCTCCTGGCTGGCGGAGGAGATGCGGCTTGCGGCTTCCTCGCTTCAGCATCAGCTTGCCCGGATGATTTCCCGGCGGAACCGTGAGGGGTATCGGAAAATCGAGCCCGGGGAACAGATTCAGAAACCGAACGTGCAGAAGCGTGCGCCGGAGGAGGAACTCTATCAGAAGGCCCTCCGGAAACTTCTGGAGTGCATTCTCGCGGATGAGGCCGCTGCGGAAGCCGCTGCCGGAAAAATACAGCGCGAAATGCTCGATGATTCCGATCTCTCCCGCGCGATTGATGATGTGATCGAATCCAAAATGCTCGGCGAATGGTGCGATGCTCCCGCCCGGATTCTGGATCGTTTCGCCGAAAAGGTGCTTGATGAGGAACTTTCCGAACTCCTGATGAAGGAACCGACGGAACCTCCTTCCAGAAAAATCATCGGGAAAACCATGAAAGATTGTTTCAAGGTGATTACCGTTCACTATCTGAACAGACAGATTGCGGAAAAAATGGAACTCTTCCGTTCTCTTCCTCCGGAAGATCCGCAACGCTCCGTGATTACGCAGGAACTCCTGAAACTGACCAGAGAACGGGCAATGGCATCCACGGCAAAAAATCCTCTGGGGCCCGAACCGGTCAAGCAGGAAGAGGATGACAATCTCGAGTTCTGATTATCCCTGGAGCGCGTCCCGCAGAGACACCACCCGGAAATCATTCTCCTTCAGATATGCCATATACTCTTTGAATCGATCAAAATCGGTATGCACCCACGGATGCACATATTCCGGAACGCCGTGAAACACCAGAACGACAGCTTCCGTTTCCGTTGCACGGGAAACCGCATTCCGGAACAGAGCCGGATCATCTCCCTGAATCGGGATGGCGGGCAGGCGCATGGGGTCATCCGTCTTTGCGTCAAAGGTTCGCTGCTCGGTGGTTCTTGCCGCGAGGAATCCGTTCCTTTTCAGAATTTGAACTGCGTTTTCCGCGTAAGGTCCGCCGGGATAGGCGAATGTGACCGGTTTCGGAATTCCGGCATCCGCGAGAAAATCATCAAGTTTCTGAATTTCTTCCGTGATCTGCTCTTTCTCCAGTTTCCGCAGATCGGGATGGTTCCATGTGTGATTGCCGATTTCGAATCCCATCCGGGAGATTTCCCGGATCTGCTCCGCAGTCATGAGGGCGGAGGAGTGCGCGGCGCGCCATTCGTCATGAAAGCGGCAGATGAAAAATGTCGCTCCGAACCCGTATTCCTTCAGAAGTGGTGCGACGTTTTCCAGATGGCTGATGACAGCATCGTCGAAGGTAAGAACAACTGTTTTGCGGTTCATTTCAGGAAAGTCTCCCTTTGAAGTCCTGATATCCGAATTCGCGGAGAGTGGTCAGTCGTTCTGTTTCCGGGTCCCACGTCGCGATGGAGGGAAGCTGGAGTCCGTTGAAGGTGTTGGTCTTGACCATCGTATAATGCGCCATGTCCGTAAAGACAGCTTTATCTCCGGGAGAAAGCGGTTTGTCGAAAGAATAGTCGCCTATGACATCGCCGGCAAGACAGGATGCTCCGGCGAAACGATAGCAGAACGGTTTCTCTCCGGGCTTGCCCGCCCCGATGACATTTGGCCGATACGGCATTTCCAGCACATCCGGCATGTGCGCCGCGGCGGAGGTGTCCAGAATGGCGATTTCCGTTCCATTGCGGACAACATCCAGAACGCTTCCCACCAGAAAGCCCGTGTTCAGCGCCACGGCTTCGCCCGGCTCCAGATACACCTCCACCGGATATTTTTTCCGGAAGTCCGTGATAAGACGGCAGAGCAGATCCACATCGTAATCCGGGCGCGTGATATGATGGCCGCCTCCGAAATTGATCCATTTCATACGGGGAATCAGATCCCCGAATTTCTCCTCGAACGCTTTCAAGGTCCGTTCCAGCGAGTCGGAATTCTTTTCGCAGAGAGTATGAAAATGCAGTCCGGAAATGCCGGAGAGATCCTCTCCTTCGAAATCGCATCGACGGATTCCGAGCCGGGAGCCCGGTGCACAGGGATCATAGATCGCCACATCCGCTTCGGAGTGTTCCGGATTCACGCGCAGACCGAATTCGACCCGTTTCCCCGCCGTTTCCCGGAGAGCCTTGAAGCGCTTCCACTGGGAAAACGAATTGAAGACAATGTGGTCACAGACGGCAAGCAGTTCCGTCAAATCCTGTTCCGAATACGCGGCTGC